>JAURMY010000406.1 GCA_030830465.1 Alphaproteobacteria bacterium | reverse complement strand
GTCGCGATGACCGATACGGTCAAAGTCAACACGGTTTCCATCCCATTCGATGAACCCCTTGACCCAACCCGATTGTTCCAGCCGGTTCTTGGCAAACCAGTCCGGCAGGCCATCGGGATTGCTGCGGTAACTGAACTGATCGTGAAAGCCCTCGAATTCATATTCCAGTTTCACGTTTTCGCTTTCAAACGCGATCTTGGCGGTCTTCTGGTCCGCCGGTTGCCAGACCCGCAGGCCGGCAAAGTGGAAATCGTTGAAATCCATATCGGCGGGCACGTCGCCCTGCACCATTTCCAGGACATAGGGTCGCTTTTCGATGCCCCACAGGATCAGGTTAAAGCCTGTCTTGCCTTCATTCGTCAGGTAGAGATAACACTGAAAGCCCAGTTTGTGATCCGGCATCATCAATTGCCAGAACAGCGAATCCCGCGTTTTGCCGCCCGGTTCCGCCCAGTGGCGCAGATCGTCGTTGGGCAAATAGCCGGGATCCACGATCTCGGGCGCGTTCTTGATCCAGGCGACAGTCATTTTTCGATCTCCGTTCGTAACCGACTTGAGATTAGTACGAAAGCATATGATAATGCAACGCACATATATCAATCGGGTTCCTCAAGAATGACCTTTACCGCCCCCAAAGGCACGCTGAATTTTCGCGCCGTCGCGCCATACCGGGCTGCGAACGGGCAAGACCTGCGCCGCGACCGCTTGTTTCGCAGCGGAACGCTTGAAAATATCGGCCCCGAGGGCGGGCAAAAACTGTGTGATCTTGGGATCGCCAGCGTGTTTGACCTGCGCGCGGACAATGAGGTTGCCCATCATCCCGCGCCATTGGAGGGCACCCCGATGATTTCGGTGATTGCCCCGCGGCATCGCATTCATCTGGGCGAATTGGGCCGCGTCATCCATGACCCCACCACCCGACCGGCGGATGTTCGCGCCGCTATGGTTGCGGTCTATCAACAATTGCCGCAGAAATTCGCGCCGATCTTTGCGCAGGTTCTGTCACATGCAGCGGCGGCAGAGGCACCCTTTGTCATCAACTGCACGGCGGGCAAGGATCGCACCGGCACCGCTGTCGCCCTGATCCTCAGCGCCCTTGGCGTCAGCCGCGCGGCGATTTTCGCCGATTATCTGGAAAGTAATGCCGCCGGTGCGCAGTTGCGCGACTTGCTCAGGTCTGCGCGTGGTGGCATCCGCTATGATCAACTCAGCGAGGCGGTGATCGCGCCACTACATGCCGCCGATCCCGACTACCTGACCGCGTTTTTTGATGTGATTGACCGCAGATTTGGTGGGGTCGAGGGGTATTTGGACTCTGCCCTGGGTATCACCCAAGACCACCGCGCCGCCTTGCGCCTGCGCCTGCTTGAATGACCCTCAGACCACCTCGGCCACGCCCTGATCCATCACCACCCGGTCGCCGACGCGGGCTTCAAACAGCACCCGGCTGCCGTCACGCCACAGGCTGAAATCCAGCCGGTCGCCGGGAAACACCACACCGGCAAAGCGCAGATCAAGGCTTTTCATCCGCCCCGGTTGCCCACCGCAAAACGCCCGCAACACCACCGCCCCGACGGTGCCATAGGACGCCAGCCCGTGCAGGATCGGCTGCGCGTACCCGGCCTTTCGCGCCACATCATAATCGGCATGCAGCGGGTTCAGATCGCCCGACAACCGATAGATATAGGCCGCCCGGTCCGAGGTTGTGACGCACTCGCGGTGATCCGGTGCCCGGTCCGGCATCACCGGCCGGTCGGCCCTGGGCAAAGGATCGCCGCCAAACCCGCCATTGCCGCGCATCGCGACCGTCTGGGTGATCGTGGCATAAAGCGTGCCGGTCGCCGCATCGCGCACATCGCGTTCCAGATAGCAGACCGAGCCCTTGTCGGCCCCTCGGTCGTAGATCGCGGTCACCTTCGCGCGGCTGACAACCTCGGCCGCCGGCGGCAGCGGTGTTTCAAACCGGCAGGCATGCGCCATGTGCAAAACCCTGACCCAGTCGATGTCCAGTTCCGGCAGTTTGGGCCACATGCCCGGGCTGGCCAAAGTTACCGCAAAGGGCGGCAGCACCCGCAACCCATCCTCGACCAGAAAGCCCAGATCGTCGCTTTCGCCGGGCGCAATCGGCATTCCGACCCCCAGCGCATAAAGGATCGCATCCCGCGCGTCATAGCGTTGGCGCACCTCGCCGAAATCCCAGTTCAGCAACCGTTCAGGATCAAACGCCATCAGACCGGATCCCATGTGAAAACATCGCCGGATTTGTGCAAAGGAAAGAAATCATTGCGGAATTGCGGAAACACCCGGTCGCAGATCGCCTGCGGAGTCCAGCCTTCGGCGGTATGGGCGGTGCGGATCGGGCGGGGTTGGCTGAACAGGTAAATCTCGTTGTTACGTGCCCCGAAAATCTGACCGGTAACGCCTGCGCCGCCATCCGAACACAGGGCCACGCACAGGGCGGCGACCTTTTCCGGGATCAGCTTTTTCAGCCCCTCAACCCGCTTTTTCTGCTCGGGCGTCTGATCGGGGATCGAACTGACCATCCGCGTCCAGGCAAAGGGCGCAACGGCGTTTGACCGCACGTTGAACCGTTCCATATCAATCGCGATGGATTTTGACAGGGCCACAATCCCCAGCTTGGCCGACATGTAATTCGCCTGCCCCAGATTGCCGATCAGCCCCGAGGTCGAAGCCATATGCACATAGGCCCCGCTGGCCTGCATCTTGAAATGCGGCGCGGCGGCGCGGCTGACATTGAAAGACCCTTTCAGATGCACGTTGATGACGGCATCAAAATCCTCTTCGGTCATCTTGTGAAACAGAACATCGCGCAGGTTGCCTGCGTTGTTCACCACCGCGTCAATCCGCCCGAAATGATCCAGCGCCGTCTGCACCATCCCGTGGGCATCTTCCCAACTGCCGACCGAACCGTAATTGGCCACCGCCTGCCCGCCCATCGCCTCGATCTCGGCCACCACGTCCTGTGCCGGCGACGTATCCGCCGCATCGCCTCCATGCAACGACACGCCCAGATCGTTGACCACCACGGCCGCCCCGGCCCGCGCCATTTCCAGCGCGACACCTTTGCCGACGCCGCGCGCCGCGCCGGTGACCAGCACCACTTTTCCGTCCATCAATTTCACGCCGCTCTCCCTTTTCTCATTCTTCACACCCGGCTTCTTTGGTCCTTGAATATCCCGGGGGCAGCACCCCCTGACCGGCCCGTCGCGGTCAATAGGATTTCGGCAGGCCCAGCACCTTTTCGGCGATAAAGCTTTGGATCAATTGTTCCGTGACCGGCGCGATCCGGGTGATCGTGACCTCGCGCAGCAGGCGTTCGACATGGTATTCCTTGGCATAGCCAAACCCGCCATGGGTCAACACCGATTGCAGGCAGGCGTCATATCCCGCCCGCGCACCCAGAAACTTGGCCGCATTCGCCTCGGCCCCGCAGGGTTTTCCGGCGTCGTAAAGCTCGGCGGCTTTCAGGGTCATCTGCCAGGCGCTTTCCAGATACATCCACTTTTCCGCCAAGGGATGCTGGATGCCTTGATTCTGGCCGATGGGGCGGTCAAACACCACCCGCTCGGCGGCATATTTCGCCGCCCGGTTCAACGAGTCCCGGCCAATCGCAATCGCCTCGGTGCCCACCAGAATCCGTTCGGGGTTCAGGCTGTGCAGGATATAGCCAAACCCCTTGCCTTCATCGCCGATCCGGTGCTCATCGGGGATGAACAAATCGTCGATATAGATCGCATTGCTGTCCACCGCCTTGCGGCCCATCTTGGGAATGCGCTGCACGTCGATATGGGCGCGGTCAAGATCAGTGTAAAAGATGGTGATACCGTCGGTCGGCCGGGCGCAATCCTCGTATTTCGTGGTGCGCGTCAG
This sequence comes from Alphaproteobacteria bacterium, assembly GCA_030830465.1. The sequence continues at coordinate 2,619 of JAURMY010000406.1, read as the reverse complement.
CAGCATGATCTTGTTGGCCACCTGCGCGGTCGAGGTCCAGACCTTCTGTCCGTTAACGCGATAGCCGCCCGGCACCTTTTCGGCGAAGGTCTTGATCCGGGTTGTGTTCAGTCCGGCATCGGGTTCGGTAAAGCCAAAGGCGCATTGGTCCGTACCCGCCACCAGCCCCGGAATCCACGCCGATTTCTGTTCATGCGTGCCCTTCACCACAATCGGATGCGGCCCGAACAGGTTGATATGCACCGAACTGGCCGCCGCCATGCCGCCGCCGTGATTGGCGACCTCGTGCATCATGATCGCCGCCTCGGTCACGCCAAGGCCCGAGCCGCCATATTCCTCCGGCATGGTGATCCCCAGCCAGCCGGCATCGGCCATCGCGCGGTGAAACGCGCGCGGGAAGTGGCCGTCTTCGTCGCGGTCGTACCAATATTCGTCGTCAAATTTGGTCACGACGGCACGAACACCCTCGCGGATCGCGTCGCGGGTTTCATCACGTTCATCAAGCAGGTCTTGCAGGGTCATGGTTATTCTCCGACCGAGGCCAGCGTACGCCTGGCCTGTTTCAGATGCGGGATATCGTACATCTTGCCATCAATCCCGATGGTGCCAAGGCTGGGGTTATCTGCGAACGCCGCCACCACCCGGCGGGCCAGCGCAATGTCGGCCTCGGACGGGGCAAAGGCGCGGTTGATGCCCTCGATTTGCGCCGGATGGATCGCCAACCGCCCGGTGAACCCGTCGCGCCGCGATATCCGGCAGGCGGCCTCCAGGCCGGGCGCGTCGCGGAAATCGGCATAAAGCGTGTCAAGCGCCGGAACCCCGGCATTTGCGGCGGCAAACAGGCACAGCGACCGCGCCAGCTGATAGGGCTGGCTCCAATCGCCATCCGGTCCCTTGTTGCCGGTCGCACCCACCACCGCCGCCAGATCCTCGGCTCCCCAGGTCAGTGCCGCAAGACGCGGATGCGCCGGCGCGTAAGAGCCAAGGTTGAACATGGCGGCTGCGGTTTCCGTCGCCACAACGATGATTTTCACATGGCCCGCTGGCATGCCCGCCGCCGCCTCCAGCGGATCAAGCAGCGCCGCCAGCCGGGTCACGTCCTGCCCGCCATTGGCCTTTGGCAACACGATCCCATCAAGGCCCGGACGGACAACGGCGCGCAGATCATCCTCGGTCAGGCCGGTGTCAAACGGGTTGACCCGCACCCAAAAGCCCCAGTCACGCCCACCGGCATTTGCGGTGATCCACCCCGCCAGCGATTGCCGCGCCGCCGCTTTGAAAGCGGGCGCAACGCTGTCCTCAAGGTCCAGAATAAGCCCATCGGCCCCGATCCCGCGCGCTTTTTCGAATTTCTTTTCGCTGTCTGCGGGAACAAACAGCAGCGAGGTCAGTTTCATACCGGCTGCCTCATCATCAGGGCCATGCGGCGGCATTCACAGACCACCTCGTCGCGCTGGTTCATGCCGCGATGGATAAAGGTCACGATTCCTTGGGTCGGGCGCGACTTGCTGATGCGCATATCGGCGACCTGGGTTTCCGCGCGGATCGTATCGCCGTGAAACACCGGTTTCGGGAATTTCACGCCCTCAAAACCCAGATTGCCAACCGTGGTGCCCAGTGTCGTGTCCCCGACCGACAGGCCGACGACCAAACCAAGGGTAAAGACGGAATTGACCAGCGGCTTGCCGAATTCGGTGCGCGAAGAATACTCGGCGTCCAGATGAATTGCCGCCGGGTTCATCGTCATCGTGGTGAACAGCACATTGTCGGATTCGGTGATCGTCCGTCGAATATCATGCCGGATGACTTCGTTCAGCTCAAATCCTTCGTAAAATCTGCCGGCCATGTGATCGCTCCCTATTCCAGACGCCCGAGAATCGACACCGACGAGACCGAGTTCGCCGGTTGCCCGCCCAGATTATGGGTCAGGCCAAAGTTGATATCGCGCAATTGCCGTTGCCCGGCCCGATCCGAAAGCTGGGTGTAAACCTCATAGGCCATGCGAAGGCCCGAAGCCCCGACCGGATGTCCGAAACACTTCAATCCGCCATCCACCTGCGCCGGGCTTGCCCCGTCGCGGTCATAGCGCCCGTCAAGGAAATCAGCCCAGGCCTTGCCGTCATCCGACAGGCCAAGGTCTTCCATCGTCACCAGTTCGGTGATCGAAAAACAATCATGCACCTCGGACAGGCCGATATCCCTGCGCGGATCACTGATCCCGGCCTCGGCATAGGCCCGCGCTGCCGCGATTCGGGTGTTCTTTACATATGACCCGTCCCATGCGCCGTACTGGCTTTCCCAGCCATGACTGGTGCAGATTTGCAGGGCCTTGACGCTGACCAGCGCGGCCTTGTTCAGGCTGCGGGCGATTTCGGGTGTCGTCACAATGGCGCAGGCGGCCCCGTCGGACACACCACAGCAATCAAACAGCCCCAATGGGTCAGCAATCATCGGCGCGTTCAGGATCGTGTCCATATCGACCGCTTTGCGCAGATGCGCCTTGTCCGCCAGCACCCCGTTCTGGTGGCTTTTCCACGATACATGCGCCATGCCGCGCTTCAGGTCTTCGGGTTTGACACCATGTCTGGCCTGATAGGCCCCCGCCAGTTGCGCGAAGGT
>JAURMY010000405.1 GCA_030830465.1 Alphaproteobacteria bacterium | reverse complement strand
CTCACCAAACGCTGCCTGAAATCAAAGATTTCAACGCGTCAGGCGATGCAATTTGCGCCAGGTAAAACGCAATACGCTCGAGGATCAGAAAACGGGGGCCAAACAGCCCCCGTTTGTATTTTACCCCGCTGCGAAACCGGTTTTCCTACGTCCCGCTGTCCCGCGACTTACCGATTAGTAAATTGAATTTCCGGCGCAAAAGCGGCATAGTTCTTTCACAAGCCGGGGCAAGTCGTAGAACATACTCCCTTGATCTAAAACGATAACCCAGACGGCTTTAAAACCCATCCCCAGATGCGGGATATCCTGAAAGACCACGAAAATGCGTTCGTTCCTCCTGCCCGTAGCGGCTGTTGCCGTTGCCTTGTCTTCGGTTGCCTCTTTTGCAGCAGACACAATGACCACCGGCGAAATCAAAGCTTTTGATTTGAAAGCCGGCACCCTGACACTGGCTGATGGCACGGTTTACAGCCTGCCCAGCGCGTTCAAGGATCCGGGCCTGAAAGTCGGTGAAAAAGTGACCGTCGCCTGGCAAATGGCCAATACCAAACATGTGGCTGACTCGGTTGTGATTGCCAAGTAACCCCCCAACACCGACTGCTCGCTTGGCAACTGAACGAAGGCCTCTGCGCGGGGCCTTCGTTTGGTTTTAGGCGGTTTCAGCCCGCCGCCAGCCGGTCAACCGCCGCGATGATCGCCGCCTCGGTCAAGGCAAAGTCATCCTCTGTCAGCGCCAGACTGGGGTAAATCTTGCCGGGGGATTTGAACAACCCGTTTTGGCGCAACACCTGATTGAATATCCCCGCCCGCGCTGTGTCGGCGCGCAAAACGTCGCGATAATTGCGCACATCCTGTCCGGTGAACACCACGTCAAACAGGGTTGGATGGCCGACGATCCGGTGATCGATCCCCGCCCCTGTCAGATGCTTTGTGAACAGGCCCATCAGGCGGGCTCCGTTTGCGTTCAGCCGGTCATAGGCCCCGTCACGGCGCAGGATCTCCATGGTCTTCAGTCCTGCAACCGCCGCAACCGGGTTGCCCGAAAGCGTGCCCAGCATCATCAAGAACCCGTCCGCACCAACGGTCGATTTGTCAAAATGCGCCATGATGTCCCGGCGTCCGGCCACCGCCGCCAGGGGAAAGCCGCCGCCGATGATCTTGCCCAAGGTACAAATATCCGGCGTCACCCCGTAAACCGCCTGCGCCCCGCCATAGGCAAAGCGAAAGCCCGTCACCACCTCGTCAAAGATCAGAACAATGCCGTATCTGTCGCAAAGCGCGCGCAGGGCTTGCAGAAATCCCGGCGCAGGCGGAATGATCCGTTGAAGCGGCTCCACAATAATTCCGGCGACCTGATCGCCCCATTCCGCCAGCAAGGATTCCAGAAACGCCGTGTCATTGAACGGCGCGATCAGCATTTCCGCCGCGACCGATGCCGGAATTCCGGCGCTGTCGGGCACCGCCTGCGGAAAGTTCACCAGCCGGCCGGGGGCCAGGCTCATCTGCGCCTCCGCCGACATGCCGTGATAGCCGCCCTCGAATTTCACGATCTTGTCACGTCCGGTAAAGGCCCGCGCCAGCCGCATGGCGTACATGTCCGCCTCGCCGCCCGATGACAGGAACCGCACCTGTTCGGCGCAGGCCACAGCGCGGCAGATTTCCTCGGCCAGTTCGACAGCCGGGGCGTTATTGGCAAAAAAGGTCATGCCTTTGGGCAATTGCTGTGCCACCGCCTCCAGAACCTCGGGATCGCCATGGCCCAGCAACATCGGACCCGAGCCGATCAGGTAATCCACATATTCGCGCCCGTCCTCATCCCAGACCCGCGAACCCAGACCGCTTTTCACAAAGATCGAGGGATCGAAATTGCCAAACCCGCCCCCGGGCATCACCTGTTGCGCCCGCGCCGCCCAATCCTGCATCGTCAAAGTACCGCTCATCCCCGCCCCCTAATCAATCACCACGACCGGTTGCCCCAGAACATCCGGATCCGGCGTCACCCCCAGGCCCGGCCCCTCGGGCGGCGCGATCCGCCCGTTGCGGCGCACCGGCGCGCCCGCGTCCAGCCGCGGCCCGACATAGCCCGACAGATCACAGGTGTTCAGAACCGCCCCCGCCGGGGTCGATGCGGCCAGATGCAAGACCGCCGCCGTGGTCACATCCGACCCCCAGGTGTCTTCAACACACATCCTGGCCCCCAGATGCAGGCACAGATCGCGCGCGCGCCTTGTGGCGGACAGACCGCCAAACTTTGACAGTTTCAGCGCAACCGCGTCCATACAGCCAAGATCATAGGCCTTCAGCAATGACGCCGTATCATGGGCGTTTTCGTCAATCTTCATCGGCAAGCCCGTGGCGGCGCGCACGGCGGCACAGTCTTCCAGCGTTGCGCAGGGCTGTTCCAGCATGAAATCCCCCGCCGCCACGGCGCGCCCCACCCGGGTCGCCTCAAGCCGGGTGGCGCCACAATTCCAGTCGCCATAAACCAAAGGCCCGTCGCCCACTGCCTCGCGCACCCGCCGCAAACGCGCCACATCCGCCTGCCAGTCGCAATCCGCGCCCAGCTTGACCTGAAACTGGGTGATCCCCTGCGCCTTGGCGTCGCGCGCGATCCGCGCCATGTCTTCGGGCGCGCAACAGGTGATCGAATGATAAAGCGGCATATCCGCCGCCTGCCGCCCGCCCAACAGCGCATAGACCGGCAGACCGGCCACCTGCCCGGTGATATCCCACAGCGCCATATCCAGCGCCGATTTTGCGTAAACATGCCCCTGCAACCAGCCGTCAACCCGCGCCATCACCGCATCGGGCCCCACCGGATCGGCCCCGATCAGCACCTCCGCCAGATAGCCCAGCGCCGGCGCCACCCCTTCCGCATAGGCCGGCAGATAATGCGGGATCGGGCAGACCTCGCCCCAACCGGACAGGCCGGTATCGGTGTCCAGGCGCACAACAATGGACGGCACCGTGTCACAGGTCTTGCCCCCCGCCATATAATAGGTCTCGTGGCTGGTCAGCGGCACGTCATATACCGCGATCCGCTTGATTTTCATCGCAAAACCGCCCCATCTTTGTTCCAAAAATACTCGCGCCGCAGGCACAGCCGCGCCAGCGGCTGCCGGGCCCAACT
>JAURMY010000404.1 GCA_030830465.1 Alphaproteobacteria bacterium | reverse complement strand
CTCACCAAACGCTGCCTGAAATCAAAGATTTCAACGCGTTAGGTGATGCAATTTGCGCCGGGTAAAACGCAATTCGTTTTAACCTGCCTGTGTCGCCACAAGTTGGCGCAGCGGAATGCGGTCGCGCTTGCGTTGCAGTTCCATATGGCCAAGCGGGGTCCAGCCGACCAGATTGGTTTCCACACCGTCGCGCTTCAGGGCTTTGGTCATCGCCTGTTCCAGCAGACGCCGGTCCTTTTTACCCATCGGGGCGAAGTCAATCACGATTTGTCCGCCAAGGCCGCGCAACCGCAATTGGCGCGGCAGGTCGCGGGCCACGGCCAGATTGGCCTTCAGCCCCGCCGCAAAGGAAAAGTCGCCGCCGGTGTTGACATCGACCGCGACCAGCGCCCGCGTCGGTTCAATGATCATCGAGGCCCCGCCGGGCAGGTCCACTTCCGGACGCAGGGCGGCGTCGATCATTTCCCAAACGCCGTGGTCCTCAAAGCTATGCTCGGCCTCAAACACCTGATCAGGCAGCGGGTCGGTCCAGTCTCGCCATGCCGCATATTCGGCACTGGGCGGGTCCAGCAGCAATTCGGGGCCTGCGCCGATGCCCTCGGACAGGATGCCAAGGCAGGTGTCGCGCAGGATGGTGATCTCTTCCACGATGTCTTGTTCCTCTGCCCCGGCGCAGGCCGAGCGCAGGATCAACCCGGTGTCTTCGGGGGCACCTTCCATCACCGATTGTGCGATGTCCAACAGGCGGGCGCGCTCGTCCTCATCCTGAATGGAACGTGCGATGTTGAACCCGGCCGCTTCGGGCGTCACGATGGCATAACGGCCCTTGAACAACAGACGGGTCGTCACCGGAACCGCCTTGCCTTCATCCGGGCGCGAGGTGACCTGCACCAGAACCATTTGTCCGGGGGCAAGGCCCTTGGCCTGACGGAGAAAACCGCGCTGTCCGTCGGACAGTTTCAGCATCACACCGTTCTGGCCTTTGACAGGCCGGTCGGCAACGGCGCGGTAGATGGCACCGGTTTGCGGGGACGTGTCGTCGATCGGATCAATCAGGATGTCGTCAAGCTGCCCGTCGACGATCAAGGCCGCCGCCGAGCGTCCGCCGATCCGGTCAATCACCACGATCCGGCCCTTCATTGCGCACCACCTTCCGGCATCAGGTAACCTGCGGCGGTCAGCAGTCCGGCGGTTTCCGCCAATGGCAGGCCGACAACGGCGGTAAATGACCCGCTGATCCAGGGAATGAAAGCCGCTGCAAGCCCTTGAATGCCATAGGCCCCCGCCTTGCCGCGCCATTCACCGGATCGGATATAGGCCGATAATTGGGCATCGGACAGGTGTTTCATCTGAACAGTCGTCACCACATCGCGCTGCCAGATTTGCGCACCACGGCGCAAGGCAACTGCGGTGATCACCTTGTGGCGACGGCCCGACATCAGCATCAGCATCCGAACCGCGTCGGCGGCATCTGCGGGTTTTCCCAGAATTCTGCGCCCAACCGCCACCGTCGTGTCCGCACACAGGATCAATTCTTCCTGATCCGCGGGCACGGCCTTGGCCTTTTCCAGTGCCATGCGCATGCAATAGGGGCGCGGCAATTCTGCCCTGGCCGGGTCTTCGTTGATTTCAGGGGCGCGGATCGCGTCAGGCACGATGCCAAGCTGCGCCAGAAGTTCAAGCCGGCGGGGTGACCCGGAACCGAGAATCAGGCGCATTCAGTCGGCTTTCCCGGCGCGCAATGTCAGGTCGCCGGCGCGGAATCTTTCGAGATAAACGCCCAGACGGAACGCCGCCGCATTCAGAACCTGCTGCGCGTTGGGATCGTTCATATCATTCGCCTGTTTGTGCAGTTCGTGAACCGCAATACGCGAGGCATGCCGGAAGCCATTCTTATAGTCTTCCGAGCGGTCCATTTACTTGTAACGATAGTTGATCCGACCCTTGGTCAAATCATAAGGCGTCATTTCCACCTGCACCTTGTCGCCCGCCAGAACGCGAATACGGTTCTTGCGCATTTTACCGGCGGTGTGGGCGATAATTTCATGGCCGTTTTCAAGCTCAACCCGGAATGTCGCGTTGGGCAGAAGTTCGACCACGACACCTGGAAATTCGAGCAATTCTTCCTTGGCCATGTTTTCTCCGATCAGGTTTCACGATGCGCGGTTTCACGCGCGCCGCCTAAATGGGCCTGTTTAAGGTGAAATTCAAGGGAAATCCTACCGTGCGGCGTCAGAGTTCGCCTGTTGTGTCTTCTGCGCGGGCGGGGCCGAAACGTTCAAGAATGCGGGCCTGGATCTGATCTCGGGCCTGACGATAGGCGGCAAGCTTGGCCTCGCGGGTTTCGCCCAGCCCGGTCGGGTCCATGATCGGCCAATATTCCACCTCAAGCGCGGCAAAGCGCGTAAACTCCAACGCCCGGCGTTGCGAGGCCGGTGAAAGCGCCACGATCAAATCATAGCTTTCCAGATCGTCACCCCAGTCGATCATCTCGTCCATTGTCCGAACGCGATGTTTGTCAAGCTCGACACCGATTTCCCGGCACACAGTGATCGCGAACCCGTCGATATCCAGATCGTTCTTGACCCCGGCGGATTGCACGTAAATCGACTGTCCGACATGCTTTTTCAACAAGCCTTCGGCCATGGGGGACCGCACCGCGTTGTAATCGCAACAGAACAACACCGCAGTGGGGATTTCCACGCTCATCATTCAGCCTTTGAAATGCAGGACACAGATCAAGGTGAACAGGCGCCGCGCGGTCGGGGTGTCGATCACGACCTTGCCGTCAAGACGTTCCTGCAACACCCGGCTGCCTTCATCATGGATGCCGCGACGGCCCATGTCTATCGCCTCAATCTGGCTGGGGGGCAAGCGTTTCACCGCGTCAAAATAGGCTTCGCAAATCTGAAAATAGTCTTTGACGACCTGCCGGAACGGGCTGAGCGACAAGTGAAATTCCGCGACCTTCTCATTCGCTTCGGTCTGGATGTCAAAAACCAACCGGCCGTCAACGATGGACAGGAACAGCTTGAACGGTCCCGCCGGAACCTGTCGCCCCGGCATGTCCGGCAGTGCAAAGGCGTTTTGTTCCAGCAAATCATATATCGCGACTTTGCGTTCCTGATCGATTTCAGGCGTCGGCGCGGGCAGGCCGGTTTCATCAAGCTCCACATGGATGAGGCGGCTCATCAGTCGGCCCTTTCGTGATTGATGGCGTCCAGTCGGGCCCGGACAGACAGGCCATGCGCCTCCAGTCCTTCGCTTTGGGCCAGCGTTTCCGCCGCGGGGCCAATGGCGGCAAGGGCGGCGGGGGTCATTTTGGCAATGGTCGTGCGCTTCATGAAATCCAGAACCGACAGGCCCGAGGAAAACCTTGCCGAGCGGGCGGTGGGCAAAACATGGTTCGGCCCGCCGACATCATCGCCGATGGCTTCGGGCGTATAGGCCCCGATGGAAATTGCCCCGGCGTGGCGAATTTTGGCGGCCAGCCCATCGGCATCCGACACGCACAGTTCCAGATGCTCTGGTGCGATCCGGTCGCTTAAGGCAGCCGCTTCATCCAGCGACCGCACCGCGATCACCGCGCCGAAATCCCGCCAGCTTTGCCCGGCAATCGCGCCCCGCTCCAGCGTTTTCAGACGGGTCTGCACCGCCAGGGCAACCTGGGCCCCAAAGGCCGCATTATCCGTGATCAGGATGGATTGCGCGCTGGCGTCATGCTCGGCCTGGCTCAGAAGATCAACCGCGATCCAGTCGGGATCATTGTCCTGATCCGCAATCACCAGAATTTCCGACGGCCCGGCGATCATATCAATGCCGACATGGCCAAAGACCCGCCTTTTGGCGGCGGCAACATAGGCATTTCCGGGGCCGGTGATCTTGTCAACTTTTGCAATCGTTTCCGTACCATAGGCCATGGCTGCAATCGCCTGCGCCCCGCCGATCCGGTAAACGGTTTCGATCCCGGCAAGGCGCGCCGCCAGCAGGACAAGCGGGTTCACCGCCCCGCCGGGGGTGGGGGCGGCAATCACCAGATTTCGCACGCCGGCAACCGCCGCAGGTATCGCGTTCATCAAGACCGAAGACGGATAGCTGGCCAAGCCGCCGGGCACGTATAGCCCCGCCGCCTCGACCGGGGTCCAGCGCCAGCCCAAGGTCGCGCCGCTAGCGTCCTGCCACAGGGCATCCTCGGGCAACTGGCGCTGGTGATAGGCCCGGATACGGTCCGCCGCCAGTTCCAAAGCTTTGCGTTCGGCGGCTGGAACCTTGGCGATTTCCGCCGCCATTTCCGCGCGGGAAAAGGCCAGTGTCGCAGGGGTCAGCGTCAGGCGGTCAAACTTTTCGGTCAACTCAATCACTGCCGCATCGCCGCGCTGGCGCACATCGTCAATGATCGCCTTTACGGTATCGTCAACGTCGTTGTCGGACTCGCGCTTGGTGCCCAGAAAATCGCGGAATCGCGGTTCAAAATCGCTGTCTGTCGTGTTCAGGAAGATCGCCATGCCTAGTCCCCCAGGTCGTGGCTCGGAGCCTTGCGCGACACCGCCTGATAAGGGCGCGTCACATCTTTAAGCGTCACATCCAGACATTCGACAGTCAGGGCGATAACGCCATCACCGGCCAGCGTCAGATTGAGAACGCCGGTGCCATCCTCACCCGGCACAAAGTCAACCGCCAGAAGCGACAGAACCACGTCTTTGTCTTTGGGTGAAATGCCAGTTGAGGACACTTTCAGCACCCCGTCGGCCACCAGCAAGGCCTGGACCCGCTCCGCGCGTCCGGCTTTTGCGTCTTCCCAGCGGAACCGGTTCAGCAACACCGCAAAGCGGCGCTTTGCAGCCTGCCATGTCATTTCGGTCGCCGGAAAAACCGCATCCTGCACCAGCGAGGAAACGACCTTCAGGTCGTCGCCGTCCATGGCCTGCAACCGCAATGCGCCCGGCAGTGCATCCTCAAACCGGGCGTCATCAACCATTGGCCCGGACCCTTTGGATATTGGCGCCGACCGCAGACAGTTTTTCTTCCACCCGCTCATAACCGCGGTCCAAGTGATAGACCCGGCTGACAACGGTTTCACCTTCGGCGGCAAGCCCGGCCAAAATCAGTGAAACCGAGGCGCGAAGATCCGTCGCCATCACCGGCGCGCCCCGCAGTTGTTTCACACCGGTCACCGTCGCGGTGCCGCCGTGAACGTCAATCCTGGCCCCCATGCGCATCAGTTCGGGGGCGTGCATGAACCGGTTTTCAAAGATGCGTTCCTCCAACACGGAAACGCCTTCGGCGGTGCACAGCAGCGCCATCATCTGGGCCTGCAAATCCGTCGGGAACCCCGGATGCGGCGCGGTCACCACATTGACAGCCTTGACCCGGCCATTCTTGCGGCTGACCTTCAGACCGGCCTTGGTTTCTTCAACCTCGACGCCCGCTTCGTGCAGTTTCGCAGCAAAAGCCGCCACCAGATCAAGACGTCCGCCCAACAGTTCGACCGATCCGCCGGCAATGGCCGGGGCCAGCATATAGGTGCCAAGCTCAATCCGGTCGGTGACCACGGGATGGGTTGCGCCGTGCAGGCGATCGACACCCTGGATGGTCAGGGTCGATGTGCCCTCGCCCTCAATCTGTGCGCCCATCGCCCGCAGGCAGCGGGCGAGGTCCACAATCTCGGGTTCCCGTGCCGCGTTTTTCAGCACAGTCGTGCCCTTGGCGAGGGTCGCCGCCATCAGGATATTTTCAGTGGCCCCAACCGAGACAAACGGAAACTCAAACGTGCCACCCTTCAGGCCCTTGCCCGCGGTCGCATGAACGTAGCCGT
>JAURMY010000403.1 GCA_030830465.1 Alphaproteobacteria bacterium | reverse complement strand
TTCAATCTGGGCTGGAAACTGGCGGCCGTTCTGGAGGGCCGTGCGCCCGCCAGCCTGTTGCACAGCTATTCCGCCGAGCGGCAAAAAGTGGCGCAGATGCTGATTGATTTTGACCGCGAATGGTCAAAAATCGTCAGCGCGCGGCCCAGGATTTCGGACGACACCCAGACCGAGGGCGTCGATCCGGCGCAATTTCAGGACTATTTCGTCAAAAGCGGCCGCTATACGGCGGGAACCGCCATCCAATACGCGCCGTCTTTGCTGACCGGGCCACAGACCCACCAGCACCTTGCCAAAGGCTTTGAAATCGGCACCCGCTTTCATTCCGCCCCGGTGATCCGGTTGGGCGACGCCAAGCCCATGCATCTGGGGCATGTGATCAAAGCCGACGGTCGGTTCAGGATATTTGCCTTTGCCGGTCTGCAAAACCCGACGGCGATCCGGGACCTGTGTGATTTTCTGACAAATTCCGCACAATCGCCGGTTCGCCGGTTCACGGCGAAGGGGCGCGACATTGACGCGGTGATAGACCTGCGCGCCGTCTTTCAACAAGGTTACCGCGATCTGGAACTGGCGGACATGCCGGCCCTGTTGCTGCCCAACAAGGGCCGTTACGGGTTGGTGGATTACGAAAAGATCTTCTGCGCCGACCTGAAACGCGGCGAGGATATTTTTGAAATGCGCGGCATTGACCGCGACCGTGGTGCGCTGGTGATCGTGCGGCCCGATCAGCATGTCGCCCATGTTCTGCCGCTTGAGGACACCAAGGCGCTTGCCGGCTATTTCGACGGTTTCATGCTGCCCGCCTAAATAAAAAGGGCGACGCGAATTAACGCGCCGCCCTTTTGATCAGCGAAAATCAGATCAGGCCAGATCGAACCGGTCGGCGTTCATAACCTTGGTCCAGGCGGCCACGAAATCACGCACGAAGGCGGCTTTCTGATCGTCCTGGGCATAGACCTCGGCCAATGCGCGCAATTGCGAGTTCGACCCAAAGACCAGATCGACCCGCGTTGCCGTCCACTTGGTTTTACCCGACTTGCGGTCAACCACATTGAACACGCCTTTTTCCGCCGCCGGTGTCCAGTCGTTGGACATATCCACCAGATTGACGAAGAAATCATTGCTCAGCGTGCCCGGATTGGCGGTGAAAACGCCATGGTTGTTGCCAGTATTAGCGTTCATGGCCCGCAGGCCGCCGACCAGAACCGTCATTTCCGGGGCGGTCAGGGTCAGCAACTGGGCACGGTCCACCAGCAGTTCTTCAGCCGAGACACTGTATTCCGCCTTTTGGTAGTTGCGGAAGCCGTCGGAAATCGGCTCTAGCACGGCAAAACTGTCGACATCGGTCTGATCCTGGGTGGCATCGCCCCGGCCCGGTGTGAACGGCACCTCTACCGCATGACCACCGGCTTTGGCAGCGGCTTCAACCGCCGCACAACCGCCCAGAACGATCAGGTCCGCCATGGAAACCGGCTTGGACGAGGCCGCCTGAACGCCTTCCAGCGCTTTCAGAACCTTGGCCAGTTGCTTGGGCTGGTTGACCGCCCAATCCTTTTGCGGGGCCAGACGGACCCGCGCGCCATTGGCACCGCCGCGCATGTCCGAGCCGCGGAATGTCGCCGCCGACGCCCAGGCCGCGCTGACCAGTTCGGAAACCGAAAGGCCGGACGCCATGATCTTGGCCTTCAATTCGGCAATGTCCTTGGCGTTGACCTGTTCGTGGGTGACAGCCGGGATCGGGTCCTGCCAGATCAGTTGTTCCGACGGCACTTCCTTGCCCAGATAGCGCGAAACCGGCCCCATATCACGGTGGGTCAATTTGAACCAGGCGCGGGCAAAAGCCTCGGCAAATTCCTGCGGGTTCTGGTGGAACCGGCGCGAAATCTTTTCATAGGCCGGATCCATCCGCATCGCCATGTCAGCGGTGGTCATCATCAGTTTGACCGGTTTGCCTTTGCCGTCCACCTGGGGGGCGTGATCCTTGGCGTCCAGATCGACCGCTTCCCAGATATTCGCACCGGCCGGGCTTTTGGTCAGTTTCCAGTCATAGCCGAACAACACGTCAAAATAGCCGTTGTCCCATTGGGTCGGGTTTGCCGTCCAGGGGCCTTCGATGCCGCTGGTGGTGGTATCAACGCCTTTGCCCGAGCCATGCGCGTTCTTCCAGCCCAGACCCATCTGTTCAATCGGTGCGGCCTCCGGTTCCGGTCCGACCAGTGCCGGGTCGCCGGCACCATGGGCTTTGCCGAAAGTGTGGCCACCGGCCACAAGCGCCACGGTTTCCTCGTCATTCATGGCCATACGCGCAAAGGTTTCGCGCACGTCGCGGCCAGAGGCGATCGGGTCCGGGTTGCCGTTCGGGCCTTCGGGGTTCACGTAAATCAAGCCCATCTGCACGGCGGCCAGCGGGTTTTCCAGTTCCCGTTCACCCTTGTAGCGCTTGTCGCCCAGCCATTCGGTTTCGGCACCCCAATAGATATCCTCTTCCGGCTCCCAGACATCGGCCCGTCCACCGGCAAAGCCGAATGTGCGCCCGCCCATGGATTCAATCGCGCAGTTGCCTGCCAGAATCATCAGGTCAGCCCAGGAAATCTTGTTGCCGTATTTCTGCTTGACCGGCCACAACAGACGGCGGGCCTTGTCAAGGTTGCCGTTGTCCGGCCAGGAATTCAGCGGCGCGAAACGCTGGGTGCCAGAACCGGCCCCGCCACGCCCGTCGCCGGTGCGGTAGGTTCCGGCGCTGTGCCAGGCCATGCGGATGAACAAGGGGCCGTAATGGCCGTAATCCGCCGGCCACCAGTCTTGTGACATGGTCATCAGCGCGATCAGGTCTTTCTTCAGCGCATCCAGATCCAGCTTTTTGAACTCGTCGGCATAGTTGAACCCCGCGCCCATCGGGTCGGATTTCGCGGAATTCTGATGCAGAATCCGCAAATTCAATTGGTTCGGCCACCAATCGCGGTTCGAGGTGCCGCCGGCCCCCGCGTTGCCGCCATGCATTACCGGGCATTTACCTGCGCTGTTTCCGTCCATGATACTCTCCGTTCTCTTCTGTGTTCCGTTGTCATGGGCCCGCCTGCGGTCCCCGACTCCCCCAAATGTTTTCCGCGACAAACTGCGCGATTAGTGCGCAGCAGACAAGGGTGTTGTCTGGTTGAGGCCTGCCCAACCAGATTGATCCGATGTGTGATTGATATGGGCTTGCGGCCCGCCACGACAAGTGTGGCAAACCGCCCATCTGGTGGGTTTGTGCAATCAGTTGCGGGAAAAAACCACGCCGGGCCGGGCCTTGGCCAGCGCGGCCGTAATCAGACCGGCCAGAACCGCCTTGATCACATCACCGGGCAGAAACGGCGTGGCGAAACCGGTAGCCTCGATCAGGCTTTTGTCCAGCACCACCGACATGCCGATGATCCCCGGAATATAAAGCACAATGATACCACCAATGACGGCAGCGATCGACGCAACCACAGCCAGCGATCCGCCGCGAAACCGCTCCACAATCAACCCTGTCACAAAGGCAGCAATCGGGAAGCCTATCAGAAATCCCACCGTCGGGCCGGCAAAAACGCCCAGTCCGCCGCGTCCGCCCGCCAACAGCGGCAGACCCAGCGCAACCAGCAGCAGGAACAACAGAACCGCCAATGCGCCGCGTTTGGCCCCCAGAACCGTGCCGCACAGCATGATCCCAAGGCTTTGCGCCGTGACCGGCACGCCCGTGGCCAGCATAAGTTGCGGGATAAGGCCTAAAGCCGCGATAAGGGCTGCGAACAGGGCGATATAGGCGATACTGC
>JAURMY010000402.1 GCA_030830465.1 Alphaproteobacteria bacterium | reverse complement strand
CTTCCGCCGCGAGCAGGAGGATCGTTCCGCAGAACTGACAGTCGGCAATCTGCGCTACAACGCCACCACCGGCATCGCCACGCTGGCAGAGCAACGGTTGGACCTGACGCGGCGCGAGTTTGCCTTGCTGGGCCTTTTGATGCGCAGCCGGGGGCAGGTCCTGTCAAAAGACCGGTTGCTGGAAGGTTTATACGCCTTTGACGATGCCGTGGCGGGCGAGAATGCGATTGAACTTTATATCGCCCGCCTGCGCAAACGGCTGGCCGGCGGCCATGTTGAAATTCAGACGCTGCGCGGCAGGGGGTACCGCCTTGAGGCCACCGCGCCGGAAGGCTCGGCATGACCGCCAGAACCGCAAGCCAGGCGACGCTTTCGCTGACCTCCCGGTTGGTGTTCGGGTTGACCGGCCTTTTGGTGCTGGGCGGGCTGGTGCTGGCAATTGCGGCATTTGCCTATGGCCGCACCGCCGCGCGCGAGGCATATGACCGTTTGCTGGTGGGGGCTGCGCATGACATTGCCGCCTCGGTGACGGTGGTCGGCGGCGCGCCGGTCGTCGATCTGCCGGTTTCGGCCTTTGAACTGCTTGGGCTGGCTGCTGATGACCGCATCGCCTATCAGGTGCGGGGACCGGGCGGGGTTTTACTGACCGGCTATACCGATCTGCCCTTGCCGCCCGAAGGGGCCGCCGACGTTGTGCTTTACGACGCCAAATTCACCGGCGAGCCCGCAAGGTTCATCCGGGTGATAAGGCGGTTTGCCGAACGGCAATATTCCGGCAGCGTTGAAATCATTGTCGGACAGACAAAGCGCGCGCGAACGGAACTGGCCGTTGGCATCACCCGCAATGCGTTGGCCGGTCTTGGGGTCGGCGGCATTGCGATGTTGGCTTTTGCGGTGTTCGTCGTGCGCCGCGCATTGCGCCCGCTGGACCGTTTTGCCGCCGGACTGGCGGCGCGCGACCCGCTGGACCTGACCGCAATTGACACGGCGGTGCCGCAAGAGGTTCACGGCATGGTGACGGCGATCAACGGGTTCATGGGGCGGCTGGAACGCCAGATTGACACGATGAAACGCCTGATTTCGGACACCGCGCATCAGCTTCGAACGCCGGTCGCGGGGCTGCGGGCGCAATCCGATCTGGGCGTCACCGAAGCCGACACCGACCGGCGCGCCGAGATCATCGGGCGGATCCATGAGGCGACGGTCAGATTAAGCCGGTTGCTTGACCAACTGCTGAGCCGCGCGTTGGTGATCCATCGCGGCGACACGTCAAAACGCGAACCGGTCGATCTGCGCGACATCGCGCTGGATGTGTTTGAAACCTTTGACCAAAACCCGCAAACGACCCCGCCCGCCATTCGGCTTGATATCGGCGACAGGCCGGTCATGGTTCTGGCCGACAGTTTGTCGCTGACGGAAGCGGCCAAGAACCTTGTAGGCAACGCGCTGGCACATGGGACGGTACCGGTGACCATTGGCGCCGGCCTGGCCGAGGGACGGGCCCGCCTGTGGGTGGAGGATTGCGGCGCCGGACCGCCGCCGGCGGTCCGGGCACAACTGGGCGAAAGGTTCACATCCGGGGCCACCGGCGCGGGCCTTGGGCTGTCCATTGCCGGTGCGGTGGCCGAAGCTTTTGGCGGCAGGCTGTACTTGGGCGAGGGCAAGGCTGGGTTTCGCGCGACCCTCGATCTGATCGCGGAACCGGCAGTATGAAGCAATTGTTCATCAGCCTTCTTTGGGTGCTAAGCGCCGGTATCGCCCCGGCGCAGGAGGTGACCCAAAGGTTCGGGTCCGTCGCGGCACTTCGCGAAATCACCCTGCGCACCACAACCGACATCGCGGTGCTGACGCCTTCGATTGAGGCTTTCCTTGCGACGCGCCCGGACATCGCCATTCGCTATGAGCAATGGGGTTCAAACGATCTGTTTTCGATCTCCCGGCAGGACTGTGCAACCGCCCGGACCGGCGCAGATATCGTGATCAGTTCAGGCGTTCATCAGATTGTAAGACTGGTCAATGACGGCTGCGCTGCGACTTGGATTTCCGACCGCACCCTTGCCTTGTCGGCAAACCTGCGCTGGCGTGATCAGGTCTGGGGCGTGTCCCGCGAACCGGCGGTGATCATCTATAACCGCAGACTTGTGCCGCCCGCCGAAGTGCCGCGCACCCGGTTTGACTTGCTGGATCTGTTGCGCCCGGACAAGTCGCGCTATGCCGGACGGGTTGCCACCTATGATATCGAGGCGTCCGGGCTGGGCTTTCTGTTTGCCTTCATGGATGCGCAGGAGGCCAGCACATTCGGCGCCCTGATGGAGGCATTTGCCCGGTCCGGCGCCGTCGCCACCTGTTGTTCGGCCGAAATCATCGGCGGTGTGGTCAGTGGCCAATATCTGATGGCCTATAATGTACTGGGGTCTTATGCGGCGGAAATCGCAAAGAACAACCCGGATCTGGGCATCGTCGCGCCCGAAGATTATACTTTGGTCCTGTCGCGCGCCGCGTACCTGCCCGGCAAAACAGCGAACACCGACGCGGCGGCTTTTCTGGATTTTCTGCTGTCGCCGGAAGGGCGCGGCACCCTTGCAAAAACCGATCTGATCGCATCGCCGGGGGTCGGGTCACTTGGCTCTGATCCAGACGACAGCAACACGCGGCAAAGGTTGATCCCCCTGGCGCCTTCCCTGCTGGTCGCGATGGACCAGATGAAAGTGGAACGCTTTCTGGTGCGCTGGCGACAGGCCTTTGCCCGTTGACCGCCCGTGAGATGCAATCAAAAGCCTCGCCGGTGGCAAGGCTTTGAAGCCGCTTGCCGCACATCGTCGGTTGACAGGCGCGGGATCATAACCGCTGGGTGCAAGGGCAGCAGTGGGCGTCTACCAGCCGCAGGATTCATAGTTGCTGTGGATGCAATCCCGGGCCAGAACCTCGGCTTCGGAACGTTCCGATGACGTAAGTTTATGCCAAATATCGACTTTTGCTTCTTGGGCTGAATTCGCGGGACCGCTTCTGTTATTGTCGAACACATGCCCGTTCAGATCTGCGATATGGTACCACATATAGGCGGCTTTTAAACTTCTGGGAACGCCTTGTCCCTTGACGTACAACAGCCCCAGGAAATACTGGCCATCCGCATAGCCTTGCCTTGCTGAGCGTTCGATCCACCTGGCCGCTTCCGCATCATTTCGATCCACGCCTTCGCCCAGCAGATAGGCCAATCCCAGGTTGGTTTGGCCATAGGCATCGCCCTGTTCGGCGGCACGTTTGAACCATCGCGCCGCTTCCGTGTCGTCGCGGTCCATTTCAGCACTGCTTTTCAACCGAAAGCCCAGGTAATTCTGGGCCAGCGCATAGCCTTGCTCCGCTGCCAGGCGGTACCATTTCACGCTCTCAATGTCGCTGTGCCGGACGCCAATCGCATTGTCGTACATCCAGCCGATATTAAACTGCGACCGGGCATCCCCTTGCTCTGCCAGTGGCAACCACGCCTGCAAAGCGATTTGGTAGTCCCCATTGTTATAGGCCTCAACCCCTCTGTCGTAATCCTGAGCTGAGGCAAAGTTCGCCAAAAATATCAACAAGAATGATAGGGTCGCCATTCTGATATCAGACACAGAAATCCTCCTTCATGGGGATGAAGGGCGACTTTGTCATGCTTGTGCTGTTGATACAAGCTCGCTCGCCGCATTAAGTTGTGTCATCCATCTGCGCCATTGGGACAGATTGGCGGCGAGACAACGCAAGGAAGTTCAGGATGAGGTGCAGCCTTTGGGGCGTGAAAGAACCGGAAATCCAATACCGAAAATCCGTCTGAATATCGGCCAACTTTCCATTGAAGTTTGATATGTGGTAGCCATATCCGCAGTGCGCCACGCGGAATCGGTGCAGTCTGATGCTCCTTCAAGTCGCTGTGCTAGAAATCAAGATGCTGAAAAACACTGATAAGAAACTCTCCGTCGCGCCGATGATGGACTGGACGGACCGGCATTGCCGTTATCTGCATCGATTGTTGTCGCGCCGCACCTTGCTTTACACCGAAATGGTGACGGCGGCGGCGGTTCTGAACGGGGATCGCGACCGATTGTTGGGGTTTGACCCGGTCGAACATCCGGTGGCCTTGCAATTGGGGGGATCGGACCCGGCCGAGTTGGCGCAGGCGGTGCGGGTTGCCTGTGATTATGGGTATGACGAAATCAATCTCAACGTGGGTTGCCCGTCGGACCGGGTGCAGTCGGGCTGTTTTGGCGCGGTGCTGATGGAACGCCCGGAACTGGTTGCCGATTGTGTGGCGGAGATGATTGCCGCCTCGACCGGTGCCGAGATCACCGTGAAATGCCGGATTGGCGTGGACGATCAGGACCCGCAGGCGGTCTTGCCTGATTTCTTGCAAAAGGTCAGCGCGGCGGGGGTTACGCATTTCGCCGTTCATGCCCGCAAGGCCTGGTTGCAGGGGCTCAGCCCAAAACAGAACCGCGATATTCCGCCGCTGGATTATCCTTTGGTTCTGGCGATGAAACGGGCGTTTCCGCAGCTTGAAATCGCGGTTAACGGCGGCATCAACTCGCTGGATCAGGCCGCCGCGTTTCTGGCTCAGGGACTGGACGGTGTGATGATCGGGCGTGCGGCTTATCACGATCCGGCCGCGGTCCTGATCGATGCCGACCGGCGCATCTTTGGTGACGATTACACAATCACTGCCCATGCGGCGGTTTTGGGCATGCTGCCCTATATCGAGGCGCATCTTTCGGCCGGCGGGCGGCTGAACCAGGTGACGCGGCATATGCTGGGCCTGTTTCACGGACGCCCCGGGGCGCGGCACTGGCGGCGAATCCTGTCAGAAGGGGCGCATCGGGACGGGGCGGGCACAGCCCTTGTGCTTAAGGCCCTTGCCGAGGTTTCGCCGGGCGCGCCAATCGGTTCGCAGGCCTAGAACAGGGGCGCGCGCGGGGCATTTCCATTGAAAGAAACCGGTTCAGCCCCTTGCAGCGGCCACGGGTTTCATGCGCAATAGGCCAACCCCAACCGGAGCCCCGCCATGCCCGATCTGATGACCCTGTTGCCCTTGTTTCTGATGTTGCTGGCGACCGGTGTTTTTGCCGGATTTCTGGCCGGACTGCTGGGCATCGGCGGCGGTATCATTCTGGTGCCGGCGTTTTATTACACCTTCGTCACCCTTGGATATCACAGCCCGCAACTGATGCAGATTTGTCTGGCGACCTCATTGGCGACGATCCTTGTCACATCGGTGCGCTCGGTTTTGAGCCATAACAAGAAGGGCGCGGTAGAGTGGGGCATCCTGAAATCCTGGGGGCTGGGCATAGGATTGGGGGCCTTGCTGGGCATGTTGGCCACCAAGGGACTGCGAAGCCAGGTTCTGATGGCCCTGTTCGGCTTTATCGGTTTGTTCATAGGGCTTTATCTGGCTTTCGGCCGGAACGACTGGCGGTTGGGAACAGCGATGCCACAGGGGATCCGGCGGGCGGTGATTTCGCCCGTGGTCGGGTTCTTGTCGGTTTTGATGGGCATAGGCGGCGGGTCTTTCGGCGTGCCGCTGATGACCTTGTTCGGGGTTCCCATCCACCGGGCGGTGGCCACTGCGGCGGGGTTTGGCGTGATTATCGCCGTGCCGTCGGTCATCGGGTTTCTGCTGACCGGCACCGCGCCTAAGGGACGCCCGCCCTTTACCATCGGTCAGGTCAATATCGTGGCCTTTGCAATTATCGTCGCAATGACCATTCTCAGTGCGCCTTTTGGCGTGCGTGTCGCCCATCGGATGGACCCGAAACCGCTGAAACGGCTTTTCGGACTGTTCATTCTGGTGATGGCGGTCAACATGTTTCGCAAGGCTTACTGGGGATGAGCGCCGCCGCCTTTTACGCGCGCGGCTGGGCCCGGTTTGACCGGGATCCAGACCTTGAAGACTGGCTGGACGCCGTGACGCCCGCCGCGCTTGCAACCCGCCAGGATCCGGTGCTGGTCCGGGACTGGTTGCGCGGTGAGGGGACGTGGTTTGTCGGGGTCAACGCGCTGGCCAATGACGGGGCGGGATGCGTGGATGCATCCGGGCCGCTGCGGGGCCGGGCGATCGGGTTCATTCGCGGCGATCTTGGCTTTGGCGACGGGCTGTTGGACCGCGCGCAGGTGTCGATCTGTTACCCCGGTTTTCCCAAACGGATGAACGGCGAAAGCG
>JAURMY010000401.1 GCA_030830465.1 Alphaproteobacteria bacterium | reverse complement strand
GTTCCGCCGCGCTGCCCGCGCACTTTTGCCATTTTCAAACGCCGGCGTTGTCTTTTCCGCCCTGATCCTCGGCGGCCTTGGCTGGTTCGCTGAGGGGGCGGCTTTTTATCTGCTGTTGCAGTGGCTTGGGGCCGATATTTCCATCTGGACCGCCGTGGCCATTTTCCTGTTTGCCATGATGACGGGCGGCGCCACCGGCATGCCCGGCGGCATTGGCGGAGTCGAGGCGGTGATGCTGGGCCTTCTCACGCTGGAAGGCGTGCCGCCGGAAACCTCGGTTGCGGCCACCGCCATCATCCGCATCACCACGCTCTGGTTCGCGATCGGATTGGGTGCGATCATTTTTCCCTTTGCCGAAGGCATAGCAGCAAGGAGCGTTCATGCGCTGGAAAACCGCTGAATTCACCGGCTGGGGCCGGGTTCTGAAATCCGCCTCAGACATGGCGCGGCCGGAAAAGCTGGCGGCCCTCAAGGAGTTGTGGAAAGAAACCCCGGCCCCGGCGGTTGGAAATCTGCGGTCTTACGGCGATGCCTCGCTCAATGACGGCGGCCGTCTGATCAACATGACGAGGCTGAACCGGTTGATTGATTTTGACCCGGCGACCGGCCTTCTGACCGCCGAGGCCGGACTGACCCTGGGCGATCTCTTGCGGCTGATGGCGCCGAAAGGCTGGATTCCGGCGGTTTTGCCAGGCACCGGATTTGTCACCTTGGGCGGGGCCATCGCCAACGATGTGCATGGCAAGAACCACCACGGCGCCGGCAGCTTTGGCCAGCATGTCACGCGGATTGAACTGATGGGCGCACATGGCCGCATCCGGCTGATCGGGCCGGACAGGAATCCCGAACTGTTTCGCGCCACGGTCGGCGGATTGGGGCAAACCGGCCTGATCCTGTCGGCGCAAATCCAATTGAAACCCGCGCCCAGCGCGATCATGGATGTGCGCGAAAACCGGATCGAAAATCTGGATGAGTTTCTGGCCATGCTGGGCCGCTCGACCGCCAGTTACTGCGTCGGCTGGATTGACTGCCTGGCGGCAGGCACGGCCATGGGTCGCGGCATCATCGAAGAGGCTGAAATTCGCGACCACACCGTTCAGGCCCGGCTTGCCCGCGCCAAAACCGTGCCGTTTGATGCGCCGTCCTTTGCGATGTCATCACCGGTCGTGCGGGCGTTCAACGCGGCGTATTTCCGCCGCGTGCCGGCGGATGGCCGGCGTCTGGACCGCCCGATGCAGGATTTCTTTTTTCCGCTGGACCGCATCCACGCGGTCAACCGGCTTTACGGCAAGAACGGGTTTTACCAGTTTCAGTGCGTCCTGCCCGAGGAAACCGCCCGCGCCGGACTGGCGGAAATGCTGACGGCAATTGCCGGTTCCGGGCTGGCCTCCCCGCTGGCGGTATTGAAAAAGATGGGGCCGGGCCGGGCCGGGTTTCTGTCCTTTCCGATGGAAGGATACACCCTGGCCGTTGATGTCCAGAACCGGCCCCGCGCCGCCGGGCTGGTGTCTGATCTGGAGGACATCACCCTGAAACATGGCGGGCGGATCTATCTGGCCAAGGACGCCCTGTCACATGCGGCCAGTATCGCCAGGATGTATGACGAACTGCCGGATTACGCGCGCCTTGTGGCCGAGGCTGATCCCGAAGGGGTCTTTATCACCGATATCGTCCGGCGGCTTAAGCTTAGGAAGGATGCCAAATGAACCAGAACTGGTTGATCCTGGGGGCAAGTTCCGCCATGGCGCGGGGATTTGCACAGGCCGTTTCCGAGCAGGGCGCCCGGGTCTTTCTGGCCGGGCGCGACAAGGATGATCTGACCCGCAGCGCCGCCGATTGCGTCCTGCGCGGCGCGGCCGAGGCGGAATTTCTGGCCTTTGACACCCGCAAACCGGCAGGGTTTCAGGCGATTTACGACCGGCTGGCACTGGCCGATGGGGTTCTCAATGTCGCGGTATTTGTCGGCACGATGCCGGAACAATCGGCGGTCGATGCCGATCCCGACCTGATCGACGGCACGGCGACCGACTGTTTCACCGGCCCGGCGCGTTTTCTGCACGGTTTTGCCCCGATGATCGAGGCCCGTGGCGCTGGCACCGTGGTGGGTGTCGGCTCGGTCGCAGGGGACCGTGGCCGGATCAGCAATTACGTCTACGGGGCTGCTAAAGCGGGGTTCGCGACCTATCTTTCGGGCCTGCGTAACCGGTTGAACCGCTCTGGTGGCCATGTGGTGACCGTGAAACCCGGTTTCGTTGACACCGCCATGACATGGGGGCTGCCGGGTTTGTTTCTGGTCGCCAGCCCGCAGGACGTGGCCCGCGACATCCTGAAAGCGGTCGACAAGAAAAAGAACGTGATCTACACGCCGTTCTTCTGGCGCTATATCATGCTGATCATCAAACACGTGCCCGAGGCGATTTTCAAAAAGATGTCGTTTTAGGGTTTAACGCCCGATCGCATAGGCCTGCATCAACCGGGGCGTGGCAGCGGCCCGCATCAGGCCGCCTGCTTCGCGCTTGGCGGCGGTCAGCCGCCCGACAGTCCACGGTTCCGCCTGCTCGATCCTGTGACCGCGCGACCGCAGGTCCGCGATCACCTCATCGCCAAATCCACCTTCAATCATCAAATGGCCGGGTCGCGCCGGTCGCGGATAGAAAGATTCCTGAAAATGGCTGGTGTGAAACAGGGGGGCGTCAATGCCCTGTTGCAGGTTCATGCCATGATGCACCAAGCGCAAGAACAGGATC
>JAURMY010000400.1 GCA_030830465.1 Alphaproteobacteria bacterium | reverse complement strand
TGAGTAGGCCGACCTTCCGGTAGCTGCGTCACTGGCAAAGGGTGATGCAACGACAATAAGCCAATGTCCATCGTTAAACAGGGGAAATTGCAAACTTGCGCGGTCTGGACGAAATTCGCTGGTCAATTCCGCCTCAGGCGTTAATCTTTGGGCATGGCCGCCCCTGAACCCTTCACGCTTTACTCGACCGGGATTGATGCGGATCCCTTTCCGGCGTATCGGCGGTTGCGGGATGATTTCCCCTGTTATTTCAGCCCCAGCGCCAATCTGTGGTTCCTCAGCCGGTACGAGGATGTGTCGCGCGCCGCAATGGACTGGCAGACTTATTCTTCGGCCAATGGCAATCTGGTGGATGAAATTCCCGGCCGCTCGGGCGGGACCCTTGGCACAACCGATCCGCCCCGGCATGACCGGTTGCGGGCATTGGCGCAGGCGGCTTTCGCACGCAAGAACCTTGACCATATGATTCCCGTCACCAAGGCCATCGCACAGCGCGCGCTTGACCGGCTGAAAGGGCGGGCGCAGTTTGATTTCGTCGCTGATTTCTCGGCCAGGGTGACGGTGGAAACCCTGTTTACCATGCTGGGTCTGCCGGCCCGTGATCCCGCCGAAATGCGGGCCGAAGTGGTTTTGTCGATCTCAACCGACAAGGCCGCCCGGGGGCGGAACCCGCACCTGAACGCCGCCTTTCAGCGGTTGGCGCAGTTCATTTCCGATGAGGTTGCGATCCGCCGCAAGAACCCCGCCGATGACCTGATCACCCGGCTGGCCGAGGCCGAGATTGACGGCGACCGGCTGGATGACCGCGAGGTGATCCTGACCACCTCCATGTTCGTGGTCGCAGGGGTTGAAAGCCTGTCCAGTTTCATGAGCATTTTTGCGATGAACCTGGCGGATTTCGCCCCGGCGCGGACCCGGATCGCGGCCGATCCCGGCCTGATGAAACAGGCGATCGAGGAAAGCCTGCGCTTTAACACCTCGGCCCAAAGGTTCAAACGTGTGTTGACGCGCGACGTTGAATTGCACGGCCAAACCATGCGCGCCGGTCAATCGGTCGTGCTGATCTATGGTGCCGCGAACCGGGACGAACGGAAATTCGAACAGGCCGACATTTACGATCTGGATCGCAAACCTACCGGCCATCTGGGCTTTGGCGGCGGCAAACATTTCTGCATCGGCAGCACGCTGGCGCGGATGATCACCGAAACCAGCATGGCCTGCCTTTTGCGCCAGATGCCCGATTTTTCGGTGGCGGAGCGCGGCTTTGACTGGGTGCCCTCCTCCAATTTCCGCAGCCCGGTCAGCCTGCCGCTGCGCCTGGGCTAACGCCCCGGCAGGCGGGTTTCAAAGGACAGACCCAGCGCTGAGCCGGTCGGAAAACCCGGCCAATCCGCCCCGTCAGGTTCCGGCGCAAAAAGGGGATCGGGCTGGCCCGCTTTCAGGCCCAGGAACCGCTCAAGCGCTGTTTCGCCGCGCAGATGCACGCCCAGAAACGCCGTGATGAAATGCTGGGTGATGTTGTTCATCCGCACCGTGTCCCAGACGGCGTCGGCGTAATGTTCAAACGGCACGAAATCCAGATGCGGGGAAACCGCCCAGCTTTCCCTGGGCGCCGGGATCGGTGCGGCGGCATTGTGGCCCGCCGCCTGAAATGTCAGCAAATGCCGTTTGGTGCCAGTGGTCTGGGTGAATATCCGCCGGATGCCGTCCTGATAGCCCGAGGTCACATCCCGACTGCCGCCGATAATCAGGGCAGGCTTGCCAAGCCCGGCAAGGCCCGCCGCATCCCACATGCCGCGCTGCGCGCCCCAGGGGCCGACCGGCACGATGCATCTGACCCGTTCATCGACCAATGACCTGTGTTCCGCCGAACCCGCCAAATGTCGTGCAAGCAAACCCTCGGGCGCGCCGCCTTCCCATTCGACAGCCGCCTGTGACACCCCGGCCCCGCCGAACACCAAGGCCCCATAGGCCCCCATGGAATAGCCGATCACCCCGGTGCGCGCCGTGTCGGTGATTGCGGCCAGCGGATGGGACGGATCGGCCAGACAGTCGATGACAAACCGCTGATCCAACGGCCGGTTTACCAGGGTCGACCCAAATTCCGCCTTGTCGGCATAGGTGCTGTCGGTGTGATCGACCGATGCCACGACATAGCCCTTTGAGGCCAAAGTCTCGCCCAGATGAGACATCAACAGGCGGTTGCCCGGATAGCCGTGCGAGATCACGACGAGGGGAAAATTCCCGTCCGCATGGTCTGCATCGCGGCGGGCCTGCCCGGTCAGCCTTGTCGGGGTCTTGCCGTCGCGGATCAGCGTATCGTATTGCCCGCCGGGAATCGTGCCCTTGGCGGCGGGATACCAGATTTCCAACGTCAGGGGCCGGTCATATCGCGGCTGCGCGCCGTTCTTGACGTTCAGAATGTCCACCTGGTCCCGGTTGTGCACCGATTGGGACATGACCCCGACCGGCAACATGCCATAGCCCGCCAATTCCGGCGCGTCCGGGCGCACCCTGTCGATCCGGTTTTCCAACACTGTTTCAGCCTTCATTCTTTGCACCCGCGCCTGATGTCAACATTTTACCCAGCACGTTGCGCAGCAGTCTTGAGATGTCATTTTTGCCACCGTTCACCGGCAAGGCCCCGCAGAAAAAGATCGAGCCGGTGGAAAACACCGAGCCGCCCCATTCCGTCGGGTACCACAGAATATCCGAGCGGATCAGGCTGTCAAACGCGGCGCCGGTCTTGGACAGGCCGGGGGCCAGAATATCCTCGGGCGGCGGGGTAAAGCCGGGGCCATGCGCCACCGAGCTTGCCAGGATGACCGCCTGTGGCGAGGTGCCGAGTTCGGCGTCTGCCCGGTCAAGCTCAAACCCTGCCGAAGCCCCGCCGTTAAGACCGAAATCGCCAAATTCGGGGCCTTTGATCCCGGCCAAGAGCTCAGCCGCAACCGCTGAGTTCGCCGTTTCCGGGTTGATCCTGTAATGGCCGCCGGTAAAGCCCCCCTGCGCCGAGAACCCGACACCGCAGATTTGTTGCGGCGCCCGGCCGGCCCGCCGCCACAGCCCGCCATAGGTCGGCTTCAACTGGTGATAGTTTTCACCGGGCTCGGTGCCCCAGTTGCGCATTCCGGTTTCGGCGCGGCGCAACTCCAGCATCCCCGGCAGATCCTGGTTTCGCTCGACCCGCCAATAAAATCCGTTGCCCCCGAGGTAACAGAAATGCCCGCCGCGTTTCTGAAAATCCATCAAGGCGTCCCAGGATTCGGTGGTGTGGTATTCCGGGTGGGAACCGGTCAGCAGCACCTCGTATCCGTCAAGGGCGGCGACGCCTTCATCATCAAGGTCCTCATCCGTGATCACATCAAACGCGTAACCCTCTGCGGTCAGCCACCACAATAGATGGCTGTCAGCGGGAAAATGCCGGATGCCCGATCCCCTGGAGTCGCAAAATGTCAGAAACCCCGGCCGCATGGTCATCATCGGGCGCAGGCGCGAACTGAAATGATGGCCGGAACCGTCGGGGTGGTGGTTATACATGGAAAACCCGTAAATGTCATAGTCATCCGGGTTGTGTTTCGGCACCTCCCATTCGGCCATCCGTTGCCGAAGTGCCTGATCCAGATTGCCGCGAGCGAAATTGGCATAGGCCTGAAAGGTATAGGTCGATCCCAGAAGGCATATCTTCTTTTTGTGCAAGGGGTCCGGCAACACATAAAAGGGCACGATGTCCGTCGCATCTCCGGCACGCAGTTCAACCGCGTAAATGCCGCTGGGCCAGTCCGGCGCGACCGTCACCGTCAGCGAACTGCGCCAGCCACAATCATATAGGTCGTCCTCATGAAAATGGACGGCGGCATAGTCCTGCGGCCTTTCGGACCAGTTCATCGACGCGCCGCGCCACG
>JAURMY010000399.1 GCA_030830465.1 Alphaproteobacteria bacterium | reverse complement strand
GGGCCGGGACGGATCATAATCCGGGAAGTCGGCCGCCATATCCGCAGCCTCGTCACCGGCAAAGACAGACTGCAAAAATTGCGCGCAATAGGCGGTGATCTTGGGGTCCGCCGCCGTCGCTTTGTCCTCCAACAACGTCAGAACATGGCGAAAATCGTCCCGTCTGGCCAGCGGATCGGGCGAAATTGCAGGTGACAAATGCACCACATTTTCCACCTGCCGGATGCGCCGGTCGGGAAACAGCGCCAGAATTTCCGACTGAAAGGTTTTTAGGCTTTTCAAAGGTTTGGCCATAAAGCCATCGGCCCCAGCGGCCAATGCCTCAACCGGGCCCGAACCGCCGTCATCACCGCTGGTGGCCAGAATGGCCGGGGCCGAGGGTTGCAAGGCCGCCAGATCGCGGATCACCTCAAGGCCGGACCCGTCCGGCAGGCCCAGATCAACCACCGCCACCGAAGGCCGATAGGTCGCCAGATGCCGCCGCGCTGCCGCGACCGTATCGGCCCGCCGCAACCTTGCGCCGCTTTTCAGGCACATCAGCCGCACCGCGTCCGAGCAATAGCGGCTGTCCTCCACCAGCAGAATCGTCAGCCCCAACAGCGGTTTCTGCGGGCTGTAGGCCTGCGTGGATTTCAGTGATGCCAGTCCGTCAAGTTCCATTTCAGCCCCTTTCCATGTTCCGAGTCGCCCCGCCATTAATCCAGATCATTGCTAACGGGGTCTTAACGCCGCAACCGCTCGATCCGGCATTGCACATTCCGCCCCGACTGGCCTATCACAAGGCCAACAGAAGGAGCCTGTTATGATCGGACGTCTGAACCATGTTGCCATCGCCGTGCCGGATCTTGCCGCAGCGTCGGCACTTTACCGCGACACGTTGGGGGCCAAGGTGAACCCGCCGCAGGACGAACCCGATCACGGTGTGACCGTCGTGTTCATCGAACTGCCCAACACCAAGATCGAGCTTTTGCACCCGCTTGGGGAAGGCTCGCCCATTCAGGGGTTTCTTGACAAGAACCCGGCGGGCGGCATTCACCATATCTGTTATGAGGTTGCGGATATTCTGGCCGCGCGCGACAAGCTGAAGGCCGAAGGCGCGCGGGTTCTGGGCACGGGTGAGCCGAAAATCGGTGCCCATGGCAAACCGGTCTTGTTCCTGCACCCGAAAGATTTCACCGGCACCCTTGTTGAACTGGAGCAAGTCTGATGAATCCCGTTTCCGCTGTTGTTTTGTGGCTGGTCATCTGGTTCATGACCCTGTTTGTCATTCTGCCACTGCGGCTGCAAAGCCAAAGCGAGGCCGGTGATGTGGTGCCCGGCACCCCGGCTTCGGCCCCGGTCAATCCGAACCTGAAGAAAAAAGCGGTGCTGATCACGGTCATCGCCACGGCGATCTGGATACCGGTCGCCGCCACCATCATCATGGGGTGGATCACGGTTGAGGATCTGGATATTTTCCACCGGATGTAAGGTCAGCCGCGCCGGAACCTGTGGAACTGATGGGTAAAGGTCGCCACCCCGAGTATCGGCACGATCAGGTTCAACAGCGGCACCGTCAGGGGAATCGTCATCAGGATGCCCGCCAGCCAGATCGCCGCGAAATGTTTGCGCCGCAGCGCGTTGGCCTCGGACAATGGCAGGCGGCGCAGGGCGACCATCTGGAAATATTCACGCCCCAACAAAAAGCCGTTGACGGTCCAGAAAATCAGCGGGGCCAGGGGTGCAAACAGCAGATAAACCACCAGCGCCAACAGGTTGACCACCACAAAGACCCCCAAGAACCGCAGACTGTCCAACAGCATATCCCAGATCGGCGCGCCTTTGACCGGCGGCAGATCAG
This sequence comes from Alphaproteobacteria bacterium, assembly GCA_030830465.1. Next base: position 1,363 of record JAURMY010000399.1, on the reverse strand, counting down.
CGTAATGCTTGGCTTCGACCGCATCCGCGATCCGGTCCAGAAAAGCGCCGATAAAGACCGAGGCGACCGGGATCATCAGAAACATCGACAGGATCATGCCCGCGCCAAATCCGACCCCCTGCCCCAGCGCATCGGGCACCTGAAACGCCCCAAGCCAGGGCAGGCTGATCTGATCGGGCAGGATCCAGCCCATCAGCGCCGCCGCCGCCCAGACAAACCCCGCCAACAGCAGCATTGTCAGGCCAAGCGCGCGCAGCAGCACCCCGCGAAAGGCGCGGTCGTCGATCTGTCCCAGTGCTTGCAGGAAATCGCCAAAGATCAATCGGCCACCCATGTCACTTTGGCAGCCATATCCGGGCGCGGACGGTCCGGCGGGGCCGAGGTTTCGCTGCCGATATGGATATATCCGGCCACAAAGGCGGGCGCGTCCACCCCAAGGCCAAGTTTCAGAAATGCCGCGTCCGTCGCCATCGCGCCGGTCAGCCAATTGGCCCCCCAACCGCTGGCAAGGGCCGCGTTCAACAGGCCAAGGCATACCGCACCGGCGCTGAGGATTTGTTCGCCCTCGGGCACTTTCGGGGATGGGGCCGGTTGCGCCACCACCGCCACCACCAGATCGGCATCGGCAAACTGGCGGCGGGTTTTTTCCAGCCGTTCCGCATCCTGCCCCAGGGCCTGCGCCCGAGTGACCGCCAGACCGGCCAGTCGCGTCAAGGCGGCCTTTTCCAGCACGATCAACTGCCAGGGTTCCAGCTTGCCGTGATCCGGCACCCGCAGCGCGGCTTGCAGCATCGGCATCAAGGCGGCCCGGTCCGGCACCGGCCCGGTCAGGGTCTTGGCCGGGCGGGACCGCCGGGTCAGAAGAAAATCAAGCACATCTGGCCGAGCGTCAGGCATCGTTGTCTCCGGTTGTCCGTGGGGTCTATGTCGGATCAGGTTAAGGGCGAGTCAACCATCCCCGGCGTTTTTCAGTGAAATGCCGGTCACAGGCCGGGGTCTTTGGACACCCGCACCAGCGCCGTCAGGTCCGCAAGGCTTTCGATCTGCGTTCCGTCTGAATTGAAATTCGCGGGCGACAGGAACACCGAATAAGCCTCTTTCAGGGCCGGCCATTCCTTGTCGATACAGGCAAACCAGGCGGTATCGCGGTTGCGCCCTTTGGACAGGGTGTGCTGGCGGAATATCCCCTCATAGGAAAAACCGAAGCGTTCGGCGGCCCGGCGCGACCTTTTGTTGGATGTGTCGCATTTCCATTCATAGCGGCGATAGCCCGCTTCAAAGGCCCATTGCATCATCAGAAACATCGCCTCGGTCGCGCCACGGGTGCGCTGCAGTTCCGGCGCGTAATTGATATGACCGACCT
>JAURMY010000398.1 GCA_030830465.1 Alphaproteobacteria bacterium | reverse complement strand
GTTGCGGGTTTCGTTGGTGAATTTGCAGAAATTCACCTTATGGGCATGGGCAGCCCCCCCCAGCATGCGGATATTCGCCCCGGCACAAAACACGTTATCCTTGCCCGACCGCATCACCACAGCCCCGACCTCAGGATGTTCAAAGCGCATCCGCTGCACCACATCGGCCAGTTCGATATCAACGCCCAGATCGTAGGAATTCAGCTTCAGCTGATAGCCGTCAAACAGACCGCCGTTTTCATCGACATCCATGAACAAAGTCGCCACATCACCGTCGATTTCCACCCGCCAATGGCGGTATTTCGACGGGTCGGTCTGAAAGTCGATCATCTTTGACATGAGAATCCCCTAAATCCTGTTCCGCATCCGGTATAATGCATTATATTACACCGTCAACCAAATTTTCTGCTATATTATGCATTATGTTGCTACATTCCGCACAAAACGCTCTAATGCCGACAAAGTTGCGGATTTTTGCTCCAGATGCGGCGCATGTTTGCAATCATCCAGATCCACCCGCTGAAACGGGGCTTTCAAGCCTTGCTGCAACCGGTCGATCTGGGCCATGGTTCCGTACTGATCCTGCTTGCCTTGTATGGCCAGAACCGGAACATGAATTTCGCCGATCACATCTTCGATGTTCCAGCGCCTGAAGGCCGGGTCAAGCCAGGCGTCGTTCCAGCCGCGAAAGGCGTTGTCCGGGTTGGCATGATGCCGCGCCATGCGGGCGGGCAGATCGGTGGTGTCATAGGCGATTTTCGCTTCGGCAATCGCGGCCAGCCCCTGGGGTTCGGTGAAGAAATGCGGCGCGATCAACGCCAGCCCTTTCAGGCGGTCATCCGCATATCTGCCGCCGTAGATCGCGGCAATCGACGCCCCGTCGGAATGACCGACCAGAATCGCGGCCTGAACCGATGCACCCTGCAAGACCAGCGGCAGAACATCCCGCGCCTCCTGCGTCATATAGTCAAGCGGGCGCGGCAAGCGGGCCGGATCGGACTGGCCATAGCCCGCACGGGAATAGGCCAGCACCCCCAGCCCGGTTCGGTCTGCCAGTTCCTGTGGAATGTCCCGCCACAGGCTGACCGAGCCCAGACCTTCATGCAGCAAGACGATGGTCGCCGCCCGGTCCGGCGGCGGTCCCCAACAGCGCATTTCAAGACTGTCAGGGCCTGTATTTACGCGCTTTGACGCCCCGACCTGCCAGCGCATTTCAACCCCTGAGCTTGAAACGCTGGATTTTCCCCGTCGCGGTTTTGGGCAGATCGTCAACCACCTCGACCCAGCGGGGGTATTTCCATTTGCCGATCTTTTCCTTGACCAATTCCTTCAACTCTTCCGGCAGATGGTCACCCGAAGCGCCGTCTTTCAGCACGACAAAAGCCTTGGGTTTTTCAAGGCCGTCCGTGTCACGATGGGCGACGACTGCGGCCTCCAGAACCGCCGGATGGGTGATCAGCGCCTGCTCGACCTCAAAGGGGGAAACCCAGATGCCGGACACTTTGAACATATCGTCGGTCCGGCCGCAGTAAATCAGCCGGCCATCGGCGCGTTTTTCGTATTTGTCGCCGGTGCGGGTCCAGACACCTTCAAAAGTGGCGCGGGTCTTACTGCGCTGGTTCCAGTAATCCGCCGCACCGGACGGACCGTTCACCAGCAATTCGCCAATGCCACCGGGTCCAACCTCGGCCCCGGCATCATCGACCAGCCGCAGCGTATAGCCCGGCACGGCAACGCCCGAGGTTCCGTATTCCACATCCCCAGGCGCGTTTGACAGAAAGATATGCAGCATTTCGGTGGAGCCGACACCGTCCAGAATGTCGGTCCCAATGGCCGTTTTCCAACCCTTGCCGATTTCCGCTGGCAAAGCCTCGCCCGCCGAAATGGACCGGCGGATGCCCCCGGCCCCGGCCGGTGTCTTGCCGTCCATCGCATGGACCATGGCGGCATAAAGCGTCGGCACGCCACAAAAGATTGTGGGTTTACGGCGGGCGATAATGTCAAACATGCTGTCGGGCGTTGGCCGTCCCGCGTGCAGAATCGCCGTCGCCCCGACGGACATAGGGAAGGTCATGCCGTTGCCAAGACCATAGGCAAAAAACAGTTTTGCCGCAGACAGGATCGTGTCGGTTTCGGAAATCCCAAGAACCTTGGCGCCATAGGTATCTGCCGTGGCCTGCAGGGCGGAATGGATGTGCCGCACGCCTTTGGGCTGACCGGTTGACCCCGACGAATAGAGCCAGAACGCGGTTTCATCGGCGCTGGCCTGGACCATCGGGCCGGGCTTTGAGGCCGCCAGTTCTTCCGCGAAAGACAGGTGCGGACCGGCCTTGCCGATCACCACCACATTTTGCAGCGATGGGATATCGGCCAAAATGGGCGCGACGGTCGGCAGCAAGGCGTCCGAAACGAACAGCACCCGGGCGCGGCTGTCGCGCAGAATGGCCGAATAGACCCCGGCCCCAAGCAGGGTGTTCAAGGGGATCGGAATGACACCGGATTTCAGGCTGCCCCAGAAGATCACCGGAAACTCGATGCAATCCAGCACCAGCATCGCCACGCGGTCTTCGCGCCGCACGCCCAGACGGCGATAGAGATCGCCCATGCGGTCGCTTTGCTCGGCCAGCGCGCCATAGTTCAGGCTGCGCCCGGCGGCATCGCCTTCGACAAAGGCCGGCTTGTTTTTCAATGTCTCTTTGTGGCGTTCAACAAAGTGAACGGCGGCATTGCCGTTTGAAGCGGTCATGATGTCCCCCCTTGATCGCGCCAGCGACCTTAAACCCCTAAATACCGATGCAGCATGTCCCGGTCGCCGCGCAGTTCGTCCGACGTGCCGGACCAGACGATCCGGCCCCGTTCGATGACAAAATTCCGGTCGGCGATTTTCAGGAGATCCTTCAGGTTTTTATCCACCACCAGAATCGACATGTCCTGACCCTTGATCATGTTCAAAGCGGCCCAGATTTTTTGGCGCACCAGCGGGGCCAGCCCCTCGGTCGCCTCATCAAGGATCAGCAGTTTCGGATTGGTCATCAGGGCGCGACCGATCGCCAGCATCTGTTGTTCGCCGCCGGACAGAAGATTGCCCATCGAGCCTTGCCGCGTCGCCAGTTCCGGAAACAGGTCATAGACCCGATCCACCGTCCAAGGGTCGGGCAGGTTCAAATGGTTGCTGGCCGTGGCGATCAGGTTTTCCCGCAGGCTGAGATTCGGGAAAATCTGGCGGCCTTCCGGCACCAGACCGATCCCCAGATTGGCGATCTTGAAACTTGCACGGCCGACCAGTTCGACCCCGTCAAACAGGATCGACCCGCCCGAGGCCTTGACGATACCCATGATCGAATTGATCGTGGTGGTCTTGCCCATACCATTGCGGCCCAGCAGCGTGGCAACCTGGCCGGTGCCAAATTCCAAATCCACCCCGAACAGGGCTTGCGAGGTGCCGTAATGCGCGGTCAGGTCCTTGATCTTCAGCATGGCCTATTCCTCGCCCAGATAGGCATGGCGCACGTCGTCATTGGCGCGGATTTCGTCCGGCAGACCGGTTGCGATGATCTTGCCGTACACCAGCACCGAAATCCGGTCGGCCAGCGCAAAAACCGCGTCCATGTCATGTTCGACCAAAAGGATCGTGCGCTTGCCTTTCAGGGTCTTGAGATGGGCAACCATGGTGGCGCTTTCTTCGGGTCCGAGGCCCGCCATCGGCTCGTCCAGCAGCATCAGGTCGGCCCCCGAGGCCAAAGCAATGGCAAGCTCCATCTGCCGGTGCTCGCCATGCGACAGGTTGCGGGTGGGGTCATCGGCACGGTCCGACAGGCCGACTTCGGCCAGAAATCCCAGCGCCTTTTCACGCAGCGCGGTGATCTTGCGGGCCGGGCGGATGAATTTGAAGGAATGGCCCTCGGTCGCCTGCACGGCCAGCGCGATATTGTCCAGAACTGTCATCTCCATCACCAGCGACGTGATCTGAAACGACCGCGTGATCCCCAGTCGCGCGCGTTGATGGGCCGGTTTGTGGGTGATGTCCCTGCCCCGCAGAACGACCGTGCCGCTGTCCGGTGCCAGCGAGCCTGCCAGTTGGGTGATCAGCGTGGTCTTGCCCGCCCCGTTCGGTCCGATGATGGCGTGCAACTCACCGGTGTTAACGGTCAGGTTCACATCATC
>JAURMY010000397.1 GCA_030830465.1 Alphaproteobacteria bacterium | reverse complement strand
TCTTTGATTTCAGGCAGCGTTTGGTGAGTCAAGTTTAACGCAATACGCCTTAAAACAAGAAACCCGGGCCATCGACCCGGGTTTTGCAATGTCAGGATGTCGCGCGATCATGCGTCGTCGTCATCGTCATCTGTGTCGGCGGGCAGATTGAACAGGCTGTCGGCATCCACAAGGGTGCTTTCGCCTTCCACATCATCGTCGCTTGACGACAGGCTGAAATTCTCAAGCCCTGACATGTTTGACGGCATCTTCGGCTCGGTCTCCATGTGCAGCGACTGTTCGGTCGACACCAGCTTCATGCGCTCGTCATTGGACATAACGCCGCCTTCTTTCGCTTTCTTCGCGGCGGCCTTGCGGACCGCTTCGTCCAGTTCGCCCTGTTTGCACATGCCCAAAGCAACTGGATCGACCGGCAGGATATTGGCGATGTTCCAATGGCTGCGCTCGCGGATCGACTGGATTGTCGGCTTGGTGGTGCCGACCAGTTTGGCGATCTGCCCATCCGCCAGTTCAGGGTGGAATTTCACCAGCCAGGCAATCGCGCTGGGGCGGTCTTGCCGCTTGGACAAAGGGGTATAGCGCGGCCCCTTGCGTTTCAACTCGCCCTCTGCGGCGGGGTTGTATTTCAGCTTCAGCTTATGGCCGGGATCAAGCCGCGCCTTGTCAATTTCCGACTGGTCCAACTGGTTGTTGGCGATCGGGTCAAATCCCTTGATCCCGACCGCAACTTCGCCGTCGGCGATGCCGTTCACTTCCAGTTCATGCAGGCCGCAGAAATCCGCGATCTGTTTGAATGACAGGGTCGTGTTGTCAACCAGCCAGACTGCGGTTGCTTTCGCCATTAGGGGCAGGGCCATGGTATTCCTCCGATAAACAAACCTTCCCCGTTCGGTGAAACCGGTGCGGCGCGCCGCGATCTTCCGTTTTCTTAGGGGGATTTGGCGTGTATATAGAACCTATCTGGGGGAAATAAAAGGGGGAAACATGCTGCGGTTGACGGCATGTATCTTGCTGGCGGTGCTGATCCTTGGTCATGCCGGGGCCGATGGCAAGAAAGCGGGCGTTTTTGATTATTACGTGCTGTCCCTGTCCTGGTCGCCCACCTGGTGCGCCCTGACCGGCGACAGCCGGGATGAGGAGCAGTGCGACCAGCGCCATGACTATGGTTTCACCCTGCACGGGCTATGGCCGCAATACGATTCGGGCTGGCCCTCGTTCTGCCAGACGGCCGAGCGCGCGCCGACCACCGCGATGACCCGCGACATGGCGGATATCATGGGCTCAAGCGGCCTTGCCTGGCATCAGTGGGACAAGCATGGCCGGTGTTCCGGCCTGTCGGCGGCGGCCTATTATGCGTTGGCCCGCACCGCCTATGACAGCGTCCATCGCCCCGAAGTGTTCCGCCGCCTTCTGAAACCCGTTAGCCTGCCCGCGACCGTGGTGCAGGACGCTTTTCTGGAGGCAAACCCGGCCCTGACCGCCGATATGGTCACCGTCACCTGCCAGCGCGGCTATTTGCAAGAGGTCCGCATTTGCCTGACCAGGGACCTGACGCCGCGCGCCTGTGGCATGGACACGATTCGCGACTGCACCCAAAGGGTTCTGTTTCCGCCGGTGCGCTAGATCAGCGGCTGCGTGACGTCACATAAGCCTTCAAAACGGCGTTCATCCGGGTTTGATGCCCCTTGCTGTGGGATTTGAAAAAAGCCAGCACTGCGGGATCGACCCGAAACGAAATTGCCCTCTTAGATTCCGGCTCAATCACTTCCGCGTTGGACCAATCAAAGTACAGCGCGTCCGCTTCCAAACCGTCGCTTTGCGCAAGTTTCGCCCTGTCTGTTTCACCGCGCGTCTTGGTCGCGTCTTTCCGGGTAATGGCGGTGGCAAAGACCAATGCCGCCAAGCCCTAAAGGCCATCAAATTGCCCGAAACAGCCATGCGCTTGGCATAAGCAAATCAGACGCGTTTCGGACCTGTATCCTGTGCCCCTTTTTACGCCTTAGCCGATTTCCAGCACGATCTTGCCGACATGCCCGGCCTCCTCCAGCCGCCGGTGCGCCGCTGCCGCATCCTTTAGCGCAAAGGTTGAATCCATCACCGGCGCGACACTGCCCGCATCCAGCAGCGGCCAGACCTTGCGGCGCAGGTCTTCGGCGATCCGGGCCTTGGCCAGATCGCTTTGCGGGCGCAGGGTGGATCCTGTCACCGTCAGTCGTTTCATCATCACCTGCGTGAAGTTCAGATCGCTTTTAGGCCCAGCCAGAAACGCGATCATCACCAGACGGCCTTCCAGCGCCAAAGCATTGATATTACGCGGGATATATTCCCCACCCACCATATCGAGGATCAGATCCACACCCCGGCCTTCGGTGGCGTCCTGCACCGCTTTGACATAATCCGCCTCGCGGTAATTCACCGCCAGCTCCGCACCCAGATCACGGCAGACCTGGCATTTCTCATCCGATCCGGCAGTGGTGAAAACCCGCGCGCCAAAGGCCTTGGCCAGTTGGATCGCAGTTGTCCCGATCCCCGAGGTGCCGCCATGCACCAGAAAACTCTCGCCGCCAGAAAGGCCGCCGCGCATGAACACATTGGTCCAGACCGTAAAATATGTTTCGCACAAAGCTGCCGCCTGAACCATGCCCATCCCGACCGGGATGCTCAGCGCATGATCTTGATCTGTTACGCAAAATTCGGCGTATCCGCCGCCGGGCAACAAAGCGGTTACCGCATCCCCAACCTTCCAGCGGGTCACCCCCGGCCCGATTGCGGCGACCGTTCCGGCCCCTTCCAGCCCCGGCAGGTCCGAAGCCCCCGGTGGCGGCGCATAATTGCCGGCCCGTTGCAGCGCATCCGGGCGGTTGACCCCGGCGGCCTCCAGTCGGATCAGGATCTGACCAAGCCCCGGAACCGGCACAGCCCGATGCACCGGCACCAGAACCTCCGGCCCGCCCGGCTTGGAAATCTCAATCGCGCGCATGGTTTCGGGGATTGTCATGTCTGTCACCTTTTTCCTGTCTTTCCAGCCACATAGCCGGGTAAATCTGTTTGCGGCACGGGATTGGGCGCATGGATGCGATCCAGCACCTTGCCGGGGCCGCGCATGAAGCTGCGGAACAAAGGATTGTCCCTGACTCCGCCTTTCAGCCGTTCAAACTGCATCACATTGGCAATCCGCCGATCCAGAAACGCCCAGGTGTTCTGATGGTCGGGGCTGTCATCCCCCAACCAGAACAGCAGGGTCGAGGAGTATACCGCCGATAAGATCGCCCGTTTTGAATACCAGTTCAGATCATCCGACCGGTCGCCCAAAGCCTTCCAGATCAGGTCAACGGTCCGCCAGATCGCCGCCGCCCCTTCGGCGGCATGAGCGGGCATCGCAAAAAAGGTGGCACCGCGCCGCACGACCTCGCGGTCGCCGGCCGCCTCGATCCGCCAGCGCACCGCCGCCGCGACCCGGTCGCGGAACCGCATGGCCGCCAGGTCCTCGGCCGCGATCCGGTCGAGCATCGCCCGGTCGCCGCGCGCATGCGCCGCCAGCGCCAGATCCAGCGCGCCGCGTGGGCAGACCGCCCGCGCCAGCGCG
>JAURMY010000396.1 GCA_030830465.1 Alphaproteobacteria bacterium | reverse complement strand
CCCAAGGGCGAGGCCCTGGTGGCCCTGGATGAAGAACAGGTTGCAACCGTGATTTCCTGGGTCGATGGCGGCCCCATCGGCGTTTCCAGCGCCCCACTGGCGGGCACCGATCAGGATCAAACCACGCTGTACCACCGGGTTGGCGCGCTGCTGGCACGATTGCATCAGCAAACCGATGCGCTGAACCTGCCCGAAGCGTTCCAAAGGCGAAGCTGGGATTCGGACGGACTCCTTGGGCCTGACCCGTTATGGGGCCGGTTCTGGCTGCACCCCGGATTAACGGCGGCGCAATCCGACCTGATCGGCACCGCCCGCGCCAAGGCGGTGGCGGATTTGGCCGCCTACCAAAAGACCTCGCGGAATTTTGGTTTGATCCACGCCGACGCCCTGCGTGAAAACGTCTTTCGCTCGGGCGAAGCCCTGACATTGATCGACTTTGACGACAGCGGATTTGGCTACCGCATGTTTGATCTGGCGGTTGCGGTTTCGCAAAGCCTTGAGGACGCGAATTATGACAACCTCAGCGCCGCCATAATCGACGGGTACCAAACCGTGTTGCCCTTAACGCCGGCTGACACCAGCCGGATGGCCCTGTTTGCCCTCCTCAGAACCTTTGCTTCGCTGGGATGGATCGTGCCGCGCCTGCCTGCCGGGGAAGCCAGCCACGCCAAATTCATCCGCCGCGCGGTTATGCAGTCTGAACGCTATCTCAGCCAATAATATCGCCCTGCACGGCAGGCGGACAAGGCGCTTTCTTCGTTTACGGTCATCGGCTTCCCAGCCTGTACCGTGCCGTCATCCTGCCCGCAAAAAGGTTTCTTTAGTCTCAAAATTTCTGCGCCGCGGGCCAAAGGTTTTTGCCTGTGGCGCGGATATTTGCGGAACATAGAACCCGGGGTCAGACCAACACATCCAAAGCCTGCTGTGCCCCAACGTCAAAGACCCGCTTGTACCGCGCAACTTCGGACGCAGGCCCCAGGGCTTTGTTCGGATTGTCAGAAAGCTTTACGGTCGGCCGGCCATTCGCGGAAACCGCCTTGCAAACCAGCGAGAAAGGCGCAAGCCCGTCGTTGGGCATAAGGCCGCGAAAATCATTGGTCAGCAAAGTGCCCCAGCCGAACCCCACCTTGACCCGCCCGTTGAACTGCGCCGAGAGCTTGGCAATCTCGGCGACGTCCAGTCCGTCCGAGAAGATCACCAGTTTCTGGCGCGGGTCTTCGCCGATGCTTTGCCACCACTTGATCGCGGTTTCGGCACCCGCCGCCGGATCACCGCTGTCAATCCGCATCCCCGTCCAGTGGCGCAACCAATCCGGTGCGCGGTCCAGAAACCCTTTGGTGCCATAGGTGTCCGGCAGCACGATCAGCAGATTGCCGTCATGTTCCTCTTGCCAGTCTTCCAGAACACGGTAAGGCGCGGCGGCCAGTTCCGCGTCATTTTCGGCCAAAGCCGAATAGACCATCGGCAATTCATGCGCGTTGGTGCCAATCGCCTCGACCTCGCGGCGCATCGCAATCAGGCAGTTTGACGTACCGGTAAACTTCTTGCCAAGCCCCTCAATCATGGCCTGAACGCAACGGTCCTGCCACAGGAACGAGTGCCGCCGCCTTGTGCCGAAATCCGCAAGGCTTAAGGGTTCAATGCGGCGCAGGGCTTCGATCTTTTCCCAAAGGCGGGTCAGCGCGCGGGCGTAAAGAACCTGCAACTCAAACCGTCCCAGATCGGCCAGCGCCGCGCGGGACCGCAGTTCCATGATGATGGCCAATGCGGGAATTTCCCACATCATCACTTCGGGCCACTTGCCCTCGAAGGTCAGTTCATACTGCCCGTCGCGCTTTTCAAGGTGATAGGCGGGCAGGCGCAGGCCTTCGAACCATTCCATGAAATCCGGCCGGAACATGGCGCGTTTGCCGTAAAACGTGTTGCCCCGCAGCCAGGTGCTTTCGCCCCGCGACAGGGACAGGGACCGCACATTGTCCAACTGCTCGCGCAATTCGCCTTCGTCGATCATATCGGCCAGCCGGATGGCGCTGGTCCGGTTGATCAGGCTGAAGGTCACATTCGTCCGCGGGCGGTTGCGAAACACCGATTGCGCCATCAACAACTTGTAAAAGTCGGTGTCGATCAGCGACCGGACGATCGGATCGATCTTCCAGCGGTGGTCATAAACGCGGGTTGCGATATCCATAATCCGTTTTCTTTCCCTTGACGCCTTGCGTCACTCCGCCAGCCTGACGCCATGATCCAGCATGTCGCGCCGTGCCTCGGCCAGTGACCCGTCCATGTCAATCGCACGACAGGCCCCTTCCAGAACCGTGACGCCAAATCCCAGCTTGGCCGCATCCACCGCCGAGTAGCGCACGCAAAAATCCGTGGCGAGCCCAACCATCACCAATTGATGCACCCCCCGCTCGCGCAAATAACCTTCCAGCCCGGTACGCGTCTTGTGATCGTTTTCAAAAAACGCCGAATAGCTGTCGATAGCGCTGCGAAATCCCTTGCGGATCACCAGATCCGCCGTGTCGGCTGCCAAAGCGTCGTGAAACGCCGCCCCTGCGCTGCCCTGAACACAATGAACCGGCCACAAGACCTGTGGCCCGTAAGGCATATCCATCAGGCTGAACGCCTCGCCGCCCGCGTGATTCGCAGCAAAGGAACTGTGGTCGGCAGGATGCCAGTCCTGCGTCAGAACACGCACGGCATATTCTTTTTGCAGGCCGTTCACCCGGTCGATGATCTGATCGCCGCCCGCCACAGCCAAACGGCCGCCGGGACAGAAATCATTCTGAATGTCGATCATTATCAAGGCTGTATCAGATCGCGGCATCATGCTCTCCTGTTCCAGGCTCCTATGGTTAGAAGGCCCGCACCGATCCGTCAATCGCGCTTTGCCCTCTGGAACTTTGGGGCCATGTGGGATTATAGCACGGTCATGCCCCAATATACCGTAGCAGCCCTCTATCATTTCACCCGCTTTGACGATCAGGCGCGGATGCAGGAATCCTTGCTGGATACCTGCAACAGCGTCGGCGTGCGCGGCACATTGCTGCTGGCCCACGAAGGGATCAACGGCACGATCGCCGGCCGCCGCGCCGGGATCGACACCGTGCTGTCGGCGATCCGCGCCCTGCCCGGCTGCGCCGATCTGGAGCACAAGGAAAGCCCCGCCGCCGACATGCCCTTCCTGCGCATGAAGGTGCGCCTGAAACAGGAAATCGTCACCATGGGCCAGCCTCAGGTCAATCCCTTGACCAAGGTTGGAAACTATGTCGACCCCGCCGACTGGAACACCCTGATCGCACAGGATGACGTGGTGGTGATCGACACCCGTAATGATTACGAGGTGGCCATCGGGACCTTTGACGGCGCCATTGACCCGAAAACCCAAAGCTTTCGCGAGTTTCCCCGGTGGTGGGCGGAAAACAAGGACCGCTTCCACAACAAACGTATTGCGATGTTCTGCACCGGCGGCAT
>JAURMY010000395.1 GCA_030830465.1 Alphaproteobacteria bacterium | reverse complement strand
GGTGTTTGCGATCAACTATTTCGCCGCTGTCGCCACCGCACAGGAATTTTTGCCGGATCTGCGCGCCGCCAAGGGCATTCATCTGGCGATATCCTCGGTCGCGGGGTTTTCGCCGCTTTACAAGCGCACGGCCTATGCCGCCAGCAAACATGCGCTGGAGGGGTTTTTCAAATCCCTGCGCGGCGAGGAGGCCGGTTTCGGGGTCGCCACCCTGATTGCCGCGCCGTCGTTTGTGGCGACCAATCCCGGCAATGCACAGGTGCAGAAAGACGGGACCGCACGGCCCGGTTCCGCCACGGACGGATTGGACTATATGTCGGCAGACATGGCCGCGGCGGTGATCCTGAAAGGGATCGGGCAGCGCCGTCCCTTCATTCCGGTCGGGCGGGTGGCCCGTTTGGCCTATTGGCTGAACCGGCTGTCGCCGGGGCTGTTTGAACGCCTGATGCTGCGCAATATCGGCGGCGAGCCCGATCAGAAATAGCGCACCAGTTGAAAAGTTGCGGCGCGGGACGGGCCGATATAGACCCCCGACCCGGAGGATGTTTCACGCCCGCCAAATTCGGTTCCCGCCGCACCGAAGGGTTGGCTGTAGCTGAACACCGCGTTTGTGTTGTCATCCAGCGTATAATTCACAAATACTCCGGCCAGCGCGCTGCGGTCGTTGACGCTGATCACCAGATTGGGCGCGAGACTGAGGTCGGGGGTGATCTGCATCTGGGCCCCCAGCGCCAGAAAATCCATTCCGGCATTGAACACCTGACCCGTGGACATGCGCTTGGTCAGGCTGGCGGGCAGGCTGTCAAACGGAACCGAGGCATCGACACCGAAACCGTTGTGGTAATACTCGGCGAAATAGGAAATGTTGCGGCCCCACAGGGTTCCGAAATTGGCGATATTCGCCAGATAGGACCGGGCATCGGCCCCGCCGGAAAGACCCCAATAGGCATATTCGACATTCCAGGACGCCCCGCCAAGCGGTCCGCCTGCCGACAGGGTGGCAACGCTGTCTTCGCGGTCCCGCGCCAGCATCAGCGCCGTGTCAACCGGCCCAAGCATGGTGCGGGCGCGGGCGGCAAAGGTGCTGTTGGCAAAGTCAGGTGGCGCAGCCAGACTGGGGCCGCTCGGCACCCAGATCGCCTGAATATCGGCACCGCTGTCAAACAGGGTTTGCAGATAAACCATATCAACCCCGGGCTTATAACTGGTGTCCAGCGCATTGGGGGCAAAGGGCGCGATGATATCGCTGATCTGAAACACCGTGCCGCTGCCCCAAGTGATCGCCTGACGCCCTGCCTTCAACACGAAATGCGGGGTGGCATAGGTCACCGACAGCCGGTCTATGGTGTTGGTGACACTTGTGTTGGCGTTGCTTTGCAAGGTGGTTGTCAGGTTAAACAGGCTGGCCGGGGCCGGGGTCGGCAGCAAGGGCGCAAGTGCAGGGGCCAAGGCCACATTGTCGCCCTGGGAAAACGACAGGTTGGATTGAAATTCGACCCTGAAATCGCCAAGGGCCTTATCCCACATCAGCCGCGCATGGCCGCCGCCGGTGGTGCGGTTCTGAAATCCCAGCGCCGCATCGACGCTGTTGGCGGTGGCCCAGCTTCCGCTTGAACCGTAATCCGTGCGCAGGCGCAAACCCTCGGCCCAGGCCGCTGTTGACAGTGCCACCAGCGCCGCAAAGGCCAGCAAGCTCTTACTTGACGCTGTCACGGTCGATCCTTCCGTCCAACAGTTCGATATGCCTTTTGCTGTGTTCCATCACACGCGGATCATGGGTGCCGATCAGAAAGGTGGTGCCGCGTTCCTGATTCAGCCGGTACATCAAAGCCACCAGTTCGGCGGTGGTTTTGCTGTCCAGATTGGCGGTCGGCTCATCCGCCAGCACGATGCTGGGGCGCGACACCAATGCCCGCGCCACGGCGATCCTTTGTTGCTGACCGCCCGACATGGCCGAGGGGCGGCGGTTCTCAAGCCCTTCAAGGCCGACTTCGCGCAGAACGGCCATCGCCCTTTCGCGCCGTTCGGCAGCGGGGCAGCCTTGCAGTTCCAGCACAAACTCGATGTTTTCGCGCGCCGACAGGACCGGGATCAGGTTGAACGCCTGAAACACAAAGCCGACCTTTGTCAGACGCAGATCGGACAGGGCGCTTTTGGACAGGCTGCTTAGGGCTTTGCCGTCGATGGTGACTTCGCCCGAACTGGGGTGATCCAAAGCGCCGATCATATTCAGAAGGGTCGTCTTGCCAGAGCCCGACGGCCCGGCCAGAGTGGCGAAATCGCCGGGCAGAATGTCCAGATCAACGTCACGCAGGGCATGCACAGCCAGATTGCCGGTGCCAAAAACCTTGCTGACGCCGCGACAGGTCACGATGGGTTGGCTCATCAGGTTTGCTCCTTATGTGGCATGGCGCATGGCCTCGACCGGGCTTGATTTGCTGGCGCGGCGCGCGGGCCACAGGGCGACCAGAACCCCAAGGCCCCAGATGATCAGGCCGAAAATCAACGTGCTGGCGACGTCATAGTCGGGATAAAGAACCTGCCCGCCCTGAAACATTTCCAGCCCCTTGGCAAAGGCCGACAGGTCGATCCCGGCGTGAAAATACCAGATCGTCAGCATCCCGCCGCCAATGCCCAGAAGAACCCCAAAGCCGATCAAAAGGGCGCTTTCCATGGCCACCATCACAAGGACCAGCCGCGCCTGCATACCCAGTGCCCGCAACATGCCGAATTCATGGGTGCGTTCAAACACCGCCATCAGCTGCGTGTTGACGATGCCGATGGCCATCAGCGCAAACACCACCGCCAGCCAGATATAGACAAAGCTTTGCATGAACGAATCCGTCGTCGCCAGAAACAGCGACAGTTTTTTCCAGGACCGCACATCCAGATCGGGGGCCGCCTGTGTCAGGCGCTGCATGGTGGCGTCCAGATCGGAATCGTTCGGAATGGCGACGGCGATTTCCGCGATCCGGTCATCAAGGCCCACGAATTTCTGCGCGGCGGTCCGGCCCGTGAAGGCGTAGTAATCCTCGGTCTGCTGGTCCGCGTCAAACAGGCCGACCACGTCAAAGCTTTGTTCTGCAAGGCCACCGCTTTGGGATTGCGACATCAGGATCACGCGCCGGCCCAGGCCGGTTTTCAGGCGCTCCGCCAGATGCAGGCCCAGAACCACGCCGTCGTCCTCGACACCGTTCAAATAACGGCCCTGAACCACCTTGCCGGGCAGCGAGGACAGGTTGCGCTCTGAAGCCGGGTCAACGCCGGTGACGGAAACGGGCAGGGTTTTATATTCCGACTGAATGACCCCCGGCAGCACCAGCCGCGCGGCCCAGGCCGAGATGGAAGCTGAGGCCAGCGCCTTTTGCAAGGCGGGTGCCGGCATGGGCATCAGGGCGTCGATGCTGGGATCGTCCAGAAAGCCCGGGGCGTGGATCTGGCCCTGACCGATCAAAAGGCCAAGCGTTGCCTCTTTGCTGGATTGCGCCCAGGCGGCCAGAAAGGAATTGAAGATGATCACCGACCACATACCAACACTGACCACGATCAGCGTGATGACAGTGCGGCGCGGATTGCGCCACAGGTTGCGCCAGGCCAGGGGGGCAAGGGTGTGAAAGGCCGCCATCATGCCCCCATCGCGGAAACGGGTTCCAGCCCCAGCGTGCGGCGATAGGGAATGATCCCCAGAACCGCGATCGCCAGCACAATCGCCCCCGGCCCCAGCAGCACCCGCAGGGGTGTCATCGCCGGATAAATGCGCGACGGCAGACCCCATTGGGCATAGATTTCATCCAGCCCCTCAAAGGCGATGCCGTAATGCTGAAAAAGGGCGGTAACAGCGATCCCCAATGCGATGCCAATGCCGTTGCCGACAATGGATAAAAAGATCATCTCCATCCAGACCATCCGCCCGATCTGGCCCTGTTTCATGCCGATGGCCAGCAGGATGCCGAATTCGCGGGTGCGCTCCAGAACCGACATGTAAAGCGTGTTGAGGATGATAAAGACCACAACGACAACCAGTGTTCCATACATCAGCATGGCGGTGCTCATGTCAAAGCTGATTGCCTGTTTCAGCGCCGGCTGGACCTGCGCCCAGTCCAGATAAACGGCACCATGCGCCGCTGCCAGTTTGCGCAGGGCGGCGGTCTGGCCCTCAACATCGGTCAAACTGGCCCCGGTCACCGCGATCGTGTTGATCGCGCCGTCCATCAGAAAGCTGTCCTTGAACCGGGAAATTGGCATTTGCGCGATCTGCCGATCCACCTCGGGCACGCCGCTTTTGAAAATGCCGACCAGCGTCAGAACATCGGCGGCGACAGAGCCGTCCATGCCCGAGCCCAGTAACGTGACCGGATCGCCGATATTCAGGTGCAGGTTGCGCGCCAGCCCGTCGCCCAGAACAATGGCCTGGTTGTCGTCTTGCGTCAGGGCGCGGCCCTGTTTGACCATGCCCGACAGTTTGGTGACTTTCGCCTCGTTCTGTGGGTCGATCCCGGTGACTGCGGCGGCAAAGCTGCGTTCGCCATTGGCCAGCAGGACAAACCCCATCGTGCGCGGTGTGGCGGCGGTGATGCCGGGCAGGGCGCGGGCTTCTGCCAACAGCGCCTCTGCATTGCCGATCACTTTGCTGATTTCCGGATCGTCCTTATAGCCCTCGGGCTGAAACTGGCCATAGCCGTCGCTGATCCGCAGCATCGAGGATTTCATCGTGTCGTATGAGCCGAACTGAAACGACAGCATGAACACAAGCAACATCGAGGTAAAAGCCATCCCCACCATGCTGAGGGTCGTGCGGATCGGTTGCCGCCAGATGTTCCGCCATGCCATCGCGAAAATCATCAGACCTACCGCGGGTTTTGCAGGTTTGAGCGGCTGAACAGATAGCTGGGCAGGCTTACGTCAAATTCCGCGGATGTGGTGGTGATCCGGGTGTATTGCCCGGGTTTCGCATCGGTTTTCATTGTCATCACCACGGGGTAGGGCCGCCCGCCCAAAAGGGTGACCTTGTCGGCGGTCATCACCCGCACCCGCTGGCCCTGCTGGTCGTAATAGGCAACCGACAGCAAAACGCCATCGGCGCGGACCTGCACCACCTGCTTGCCCCAGACCACCGGCACCCCGCGTTTGGGGATGCTCTCGATCTGATAGACTTTTTGACCGGCGGAACTGGAGGTGCCCAACAGGCGGTGGGTGTAGTCGTCGACCACCTTTTGTGACCGCGACAGGTCTTCATAGGAAAAGTCCGATCCCATCCAGCTTTGCGCCATGGCACTGGCGGGCAGCTTGATCACCTGATTGAGCTTGGGGTTGAACACATAGGTCGCGTTGCCCAGTTGCAAGGTCGCGTTCCCGGCGTCACGGGCCGGGGCGGTAAACCGCACCAGCGCCTTGTCCTCGCCCTGTGTCCAGCTTTCCATGGTCATTGACCTTGTGCCGTTGGAGCGTTTCACCGTCATCTCGACAACCGCATGGGAACTGTTGGCGCGCCAGTTCTCAAAGGCGGACTTCAGGATTGCGGCGGCGTCCTCGGCCCTGGCCATGGGCGCAAGCAGGGGCAGGAAGGCCAGGGTCAGGGCAAAAACGGTTTTGCGGAAGCTGGGCGCGGTCAGGGTCATTCTTTGGTCCTTTCGCCGCCGGTTGCCGGCTGGAGAAATGAAACTGGACCAGTCGGTCCATTACCTGTAAGTAGGAAGAAAACGGAGCCCTGTCAAGATCGTGCCCCCCCATCCAACCGCACAGTTGCCGCCGGAAAAAAGGACCCGCCTGTTTCAGGTGGCCGGGGCGGAATTTGC
>JAURMY010000046.1 GCA_030830465.1 Alphaproteobacteria bacterium | reverse complement strand
GCAGGCACAGCCGCGCCAGCGGCTGCCGGGCCCAACTGAAACCGGCCGCAGGCCGCGTTTCAGGCGGGAGAGCCACTGTCGCCGATGAAAGCCGCCTCATCCCGCAGCCCCGTAAACCGCCACGGGCCTGCCCAGAACCTCGGGATCGGGCCGCACCCCAAGCCCGGCAGCCTGCGGCAGAACCGCACCCCCCCCTTGGTTGCGCGCGCCCTGGCCCGGCACCGGATCATGGTCCAGATGATAATGGCACAACCAGCTTGCCAACCGGTTCGCCTCGGGCGTTGCTGCCGCCAGATGCAGCGCCGCAGTATCCGCCAGGGCCGAGCCGCCAACATCCTCTATATGCATCTGCCAGCCGACCGAGATGCCGAAATCGCGCACCTGTCTTGCCCGTGTGAGGCCGCCCAAGCGGTTCGGCTTGACCTTGACGCCTTCACAGGCCCGCAATTTCCACGCCTCCAGATGGTCGCCAAAGCGCGTCATACATTCGTCCAGCATGATCGGATTGGCCACCCGCGCCGCCACATGGGCGCATTCGGCCAGGGTTTCACAGGGCTGTTCCACCCAGTCCCGCGACGTGACCGAGTTCAGAACCTGTATCGCAACCCCCGGCGTCCAGGCCCGGTTCACATCAAAGGTAAGCTTATGGCCCTTTGGCAGGGCCGCGGTAATCGCATTGATCCGATCAATATCCATCACGGGATCGCTGCCGCCCAACTTGGCGGAATGGGTTTTATAGCCCTTCTGCGCCGCCCGCGTGATCAAGGCGATCATCTGCTCGGGCGTGCCGGTCGAGATCGAGGAATTGACCGAAACCGCTGCCGCCTCGCTCGCGCCAAACAGCTTCCACAAAGGCAGGCCCGCCACCTGCCCCAAGATATCCCAACAGGCGATATCAATGGCGGACTTGACATATGGGTGCCCCGGCAAGCCCACATCCATCGCCCGGTTCAGATCCTCCAGCGCGCATGGATCCCGTCCCAGCACCACCGGTGCCAGGGTTTCGATCCCCGCCCGAACGCCGGGGCCGTGGGCCGGCAGATAGGTGTGGCCCCAGGGACAGGATTCGCCCCATCCCGCAACCCCCGAATCTGTGGTGACCCGCACAAAGGTTGAATCCAGCCGGTCAAAGCGCAGCCGCCCGCCGGACAGGAAATAGGGTTCCGACAGGGGCAGATCGACCTGCCAGACTGTGATTTCCGTGATTTTCATGACAGCCCCGATTTTTCCAGCAAAGCAGACCCTTTCCAAAAGGCCATGGCCAGCAACGGCCCCGGCCGCATTTCAATCGCGTGTTTCTGATTTGGCCGGTGATGAATCCGGTCCCCGGCCCGGGCATCGACCGGCGCGCGCCCCTCGGCCAGAAACCGCGCCCCGCCCGCCAGAACCAGATATATTTCCTCGGGCGCATGCCAATGTTCGCGATAGATCAGTCCGGCCCCCCAATATCCAATGCTGACCCGTATTTCGTCGGCCACAAAATGCCCCTCAGAGGAGACCAGATTGAACCAGCCATACCGGTTCAGATAATCCGCACTGAACCCGTCCGCCTTTGAATAGCTTTGCTGCCAGCGCACCAGGGGCGCGGCGTTCTTAACGGCGGCCGCCAAAGGGTCCGGCCAATCCCCGCGCAGCACAAGTGTTGTCACCGGCAGACCAAACGGCGGCGTTTCGGCCAGCGGCAGGTCCGGGCGCAAAGCCGGCCCGACAAATTCCGCCAGCGCGGGTTGCCCGGCAACCGCCTGACAAGTTTTCTGCAGCAAGGCCTGCAACGGGCCGGTCATTTCAGCTCGACCTCGACAAAGCTCATCGGTCTGTCGCCCGCATTGATCACATTATGTTCCACCCCGCGATCACGCCGATAGGCTTCGCCGGCCTTGACCAGAACCTCGCGCGTGGTGCCGTCGGGCTGTTCCAGCCGCATCGGACAATCCGTGATTGCCGTGATGACATAATCATGCCCGTGCACATGCCAGCCGGTTTCCGCCCCCGGCGCGAAATCAAACCGCGTGACCCGCACCCGCGCATCCTCGACCAGTTCTGTCGCAACCGCCTGTTTCACGGCACCACCACGATATTGCCGGTGTGTTTCTTGTCGATAAAGGCTTGCTGTGCCTTATGGAGGTCCCGCAAGGGATAGGTTGACGCCAGCACCGGCCGCACCTCGCCCCGTTCGATATAGCCCACCAGATCCGGCATGACATGAAGCGGAATGACCGTAGACCCGGTGAAGGTCAGGTCGCGCAGATAAAGCGTGCGCAGGTCCAGTTCCACCATCGGCCCGGCAATCGCGCCCGAAACCGTATAGCGCCCGCCCCGGGCCAGAACGTCGATCAATTGGCCCCAGTAGGGCCCGCCGACAATATCCGCCACCACGCTGACGCTGTCTTGCCCGATCCCGGCCTTCAGGGCGGCCTTCAGATCAACGGGCGCACGCGGCAGGATCAGATCGGGCGCAAGCTGTGCAACCGCCGCCTGTTTGGCCTCGGACACCAGCGCCACGACCCGCGCGCCGCGCCGCTTGGCAAGCTGCACCAGCGCCGACCCGACCCCGCCCGAGGCGCCGGTCACCAGAACCGTGTCCGCTTCGCAAACCCCGGCGCGGCTTAACATGCCTTCGGCGGTGGAATAGGAACAGGAGAACGTCGCCAGTTCGGCATCACGCAGCCCGCAATCCACGGCCAGCGCATTGCGCGCGTCCAACGCCACATATTGCGCGAAACCGCCGTCGCATTCCGATCCGACATAGCCGGTCTTGGCGCGGTTCATCGGATCGGACCAATCGCGCAGCCAGCAATCCGCGATCACCCGCTCGCCCATCCGGGCCTGTGAAACGCCGCTGCCCACCGCGACAATGGTCCCGGCCACATCCGCCCCCTGAATGCGCGGAAAGGCCAAAGGCGCGCCGCCCCAG
This sequence comes from Alphaproteobacteria bacterium, assembly GCA_030830465.1. The sequence goes on along the minus strand of JAURMY010000046.1, from coordinate 461 downwards.
GACGGATCCTCTTGCCCGACCTTGTCATATGCGCCGCCGGTCGTCGCCGTCGTCACCGTCTTGGAATACCAGCCGGACCGGGTGTTCACATCGGTGTTGTTCAAGCCGCAGGCCCCGACCTTGATCAGCACCTCGCCCGCTTTGGGCACCGGCACCGGCCAGTCCTCATGCCATACCAGCTTGTCCATGCCACCGTGGCCGGTCAGCACCATGGCCTGCATTGTCTTGGGTAGGGTCATCCGTCCGTCCTTGGTTTCAGATTTTCCGGGTCATAGGCGGGCGCATCCAGCACCCGCGCCGGGCGTTTTTGGCCGGCGATCACAACGTCCAGCCGGGTGCCCGCGACATTGACATGGGGTTTCACATAGGCAAAGGCCAAAATCCGGCGCACCCGATGGCCAAACGCCACTGATGCGGTGGATCCGACAACCTGACCGTCCAGCAGCACCGCTTCTGATCCG
>JAURMY010000394.1 GCA_030830465.1 Alphaproteobacteria bacterium | reverse complement strand
GTCGCTCATGGCGTGGCCGCCGAACTTGATCACCACGGTCGCACTGTCATAGCGTTGGAAATAGGGCAGCGCTTCGGACAAGGTGCGGGCGGTGGCAAACCAATCGTGATCCATGTTTTTGCGGGTCTCCATCAAATGCTCCTAAAAGGATGGCCTGCAATGAATTTAACCTCTGCAACGGCCCTTGGCTATGGCCCGTTTCGGTTATTCCATCGTGGCGATGACGGCGCGCAGAACATCCAGACCTTCGCCCTTTTCAGAGGAGGTCAGGATCAGTTCCGGATAGGCGGCGGGGTGGTTCGCCAGCACTTTTCGGGTGGCCTCGATGGATTTTTCAAGGTCATTGCCGCGCGGCTTGTCGCATTTGGTCAACACCGTCTGAAAGGTGACGGCGGCGCGATCAAGCAGGGCCATGATGTCTTCGTCCACCGCTTTTGCGCCATGGCGGGCATCAATCAGCAGGAACACCCGTCGCAAGGTAGCCCGGCCAGACAGATAGGCTTTCAACAGGCGCTGCCATTTTTCAACCACCGCGACCGGCGCTTCGGCATAGCCATAGCCGGGAAGGTCAACAACATAGTGGCTGTCGGCCAGGGTGAAATAGTTGATTTCCTGGGTGCGTCCGGGCGTGTTGGAGGCCCGCGCCAGCGCCTTTCGTCCCGTCAGTGCGTTGATAAGGCTGGATTTACCAACATTCGACCGCCCCGCAAAACACACTTCCATCCGGTCCGCAGGCGGCAGGCCGTCCATCGCGACCACACCTTTCAAAAAGCCGCATTCACCGGCAAACAGCTTGCGTCCGGTTTCGGAAGCGTCGAAATCCGGTGTGTCAGCGATGGGAAATCTTTGCGCCATTTCAGATCAGCTCAACCCGGTTGCCCTGCTGGATGTCGCCGCCCTTGGTAACAACCGCATAGACGCCAAGATCGCGGTGCCCGAACCCCGTCATCAGCGCGCCCAAAGTGTCGGCGTCGCATTCGCCGGTATCGGGATTGGCCGTGGTCGCCTTGCAGCGGGCGATGTGTTCGCGCACCTCCAGTTCGGCGGTTCCGATCCGCAACTTGCGCCCGATCATGTCGCGTTCGGCCCAGGCGTCCCACCCTTCGATCAGGAAATTACCGCGCCAGCGCAGCGGTGTGATGCCGTGGCCCAACTGCGCCTCGACCGCGCGATGCGAGGCCAGATTGATCAAGGAAATCGATTGGTAATCCGTGTCCGTCATCGCTTGGGGCGCACGGACCAGACGTGCGGGCAGGGTGCGTGCCCCGTTTGAAATGGGCATCACCCATTGAATAAAGCGGTTGGCGTCGCCCTGATCATCGGGATTTATCTTCAGGTCCACCCGATCCGGATGGCTGAATGTGATCGACCGGTAGGCCGGATCAACCGAGGCGCGTATGGCCTGAAGACGCGGCGACTTGGTGCCAATCGAAAACTCGTTCGAAGGCTGCCAACTGGGGCGCTCGATGTCAAAACACGACCGCTCATGCGCGACCGCCCAACGGCGATCCCAGGGCAAAGCCTGGCCCTCGGTCAAGGTGACCTCTGATATTTCCTCGCGCCCGTGGCTTTTGACCGGGTGGCGCCATATCTGGGCCAGATGCGCGGTCATTTCTTCGCAGCCTTCGGTTTGTCGCGCTTCAAGCCTTTCAGGATATTGCCGAACACATCGGGTTTCACACCCTGACTGCGCATGATGAGGTATTGCTGGGTAAAGGTGATGGTGTTGTTGGCAACCCAATAAACCACCAGGCCGCTGGCAAACTGTCCCAGCATGAACATGAACACCCATGGCATCCAGGCGAAAATCTGTGCCTGGGTCTTGTCAGTGGGGGCCGGGTTCAGTTTCTGTTGCAGCCACATCGACACGCCCATCAGGATCGGGAAGATCCCGATCGAGAAAATTGCGAAAAAGCTGGTCGGATCGGGCGCCGCGAAGGGCAAAAGGCCGAACAGGTTCAGAATCGAGGTCGGGTCCGGTGCCGAAAGGTCCTGAATCCAGCCAAAGAACGGCGCGTGGCGCAATTCGATGGTGACGAAAATCACCTTATAAAGCGAAAAGAAAATCGGGATCTGAAGCAGGATCGGCAGACAACCCGCCGCCGGGTTGACCTTCTTTTCCTTGTAAAGCTTCATCATTTCCTGCTGCATTTTCTGGCGGTCATCGCCCACCCGCGCCTTCAGCTTTTCCATTTCAGGTTGGATTTCCTTCATCCGCGCCATGGAAACGTAGGACTTGTAGGCCAGCGGGAACAACAGCGCCTTGATCAGGATGGTCAGGCTGATGATCGCCACGCCCATATTGCCGATCAGGTTGTTCATGAAGTGCAGCACGCGGAAGATCGGCTTGGTCAGGAAAAAGAACATGCCCCAGTCAATGCTGTCGACAAACTGTTCGATATGCATTGTGTCCTGGTAATAGCTGATGGTTTCCCATTTCTTTGCCCCGGCAAAAAGCGAGGTGCGCATCGTTGCGGTTGCGCCTGCGGCCACCGACATCGTCGGCATGCGGATGTCCGTCTGATAAATCTCGCTGCCCGGCAGATATTTGATAACCTGACGGAATTTTTGCCCGTCCGCGGGGATCAGGGTGGTCATCCAGTATTTGTCGGTAAAGCCGATCCAGCCAGAGCGTTCGACCCCAATCGCCTGGCCAACGCCGGTTTCAAAACCGTCCAGCGCCTTGATGTCCTTGTATTTGACTTCCTCAAGCTTGCCATCCGCCGCGGCGACAACGCCTTCGTGCAAGATATAAAATCCGATGACTTTGGGGTCGCCGTGGCGGGCGATGATACCATAGGGGGCGGCCTTAACTTCGGCGCCGGCGTTGTTTGTCACCGATTGCGCGACAGAAAACATATAGTTTTCATCAACCGAGAAAGTGTTGCGGAAGACCAGTCCCTTGCCATTGTCCCAGATCAGGGTCACGGGATTTCCAACGGAAAGTTCAGAGCCGCTTTCGACGGACCACGGGGTTGTGGCGCCGGGAAGATCGTCAAAACCCAGGTCGCTGCCAACGCCGGGGGTCCAGCCATAGGTGGTGTAATAGGGGTTCGGCCCGCCAACGGGCGACAGAAGAATAACCTTGTCCGAATTCGGGTCCAAAGTGACCCGGTAGTCGTTCAGCGACAAATCGTCGATCCGCGAACCGACCAGCGAAATAGATCCGCTCAGCTGGGGGGTATTGATGGCAACCCGCTGGGTGCTGGCCAAGGCGGCGCCGCGGCTTTCCTGCGGGCTGGTTGTCAGGACCGGGGCACCGGTTTGAACGCTGACCGAAGGGGTCGCGGCCACGTCTGGCGATGCGGTTTGCGTGGTGCCGGTCGTTGAGGCGACAGGTTCAGTCACCGGGGGGGTGGCTGGCGGAAAGAATGTCACCCAGACCAAAATCACAAGTCCGCTGAGCACTGTTGCCAGTATCAGGTTTCTATTCTGCTCATCCATTGCGATGGTCCCGCCCGAGGTTTTAAGATAGGGTGGTTCAACAGATACAGACCGGAAAGGTCAAGCGGTTTTGGGCCGCTGCGCCCTTCAGTCACCCTTGTTTGAACGGGTTTCGGGTGGAAATCAGCCGGTTTTTCGGGGGGTGTCGTCTTTGGCCGCCAGCTTGTCACGGTGCTGGTGCAGCCAGGCGATGGTTTCTTCAAATGGCATCGGCTTTGCGATGCCGAAGCCCTGAATGTACTGGCACTGCAACTCCACCAGTTTGCTGTGCTCGGCAATGTTCTCCACACCTTCGGCCAGCGTCGCCAGGCCCAGGCTTTCGGCCATGCGGATGATGGCGGCGGCCATGACCTGTTGTTCGCCGTCCTTGTCGATATTGGTGATGAACGAGCGGTCGATCTTGATCCGGTTCACCGCAAATCGCCGCAGGTTGGCGATCGAGGCGTGCCCGGTGCCAAAATCATCCAGATCAATGCCAAATCCCTGTGCGGCCAGCGACCGGATGTTGCGGGTGATGGTGTCATCGTCATTGTTGCAGACGACATTTTCCAGCACTTCGATCGTCAGCCGGGCAGGGGGAATTTCAAACCGGTCCACCTCCCATTTGATCTTTTCCACAAGCTTTGGGTCGCGCAATTCCTCGGACGAGAAATTGACGCCGACGGAGGGTACGCGAAACCCGGCGCGATCCCAGGAATTCAGCGCCGACAGGGCGTGATACAGGATCACTTCGCCCAGGCGGCCGGATTTTCCCGTGGTTTCAATCGCTTTGAGGAAAAGGTCCGGCAGGATCACCCCGTTTTGCGGATGTTCCCACCGAGCAAGCGCCTCAAATCCTGCGATGGCGCCGGTGTCAGCACAGATTTGCGGCTGAAAATAAGGGCGGATCTGGCCGTTTTCCAGCGCGGCTTCCAACTCGGCAGACAGGCTGTGCAATTTTTGCGTATCGCGCCGCATCTTTGGCGAAAAACTGCGCGTCGCGCCGGGCCCTTCCCGGCGGGCGAGTTCCAGCGCGATCTCCGCACTGGCCAACACGCTTTCCGCGTCTGCGGCAGGTGCCCGTCCCGACAAGCAGATCCCGATCGAGCAGGACAGATAACAGGTGTTCTGGTCTACACTGAACGGCTGGGCAACCGCGGCATGGATGCGGTCGGCAATCGATAAAGCAACGGCAAAATCAGATTTCTTGATCGGATGCAGAACGATGGCGAAATCATCCCCGTCGATCCGGGCCACGACATCATTGTCCCGCACACAGGATCGCAACCGGTCGGCCAGTTCGGCCAGAACATGATCGCCGGCGTCTATGCCGAAGCGATCGTTAACCTGACGGAACCGGTCGATATCAATGTGAAGGACGGTGGTTTCCTTGCCGGTATTGCGTTCAAATTGCAGAAAATCCGCCAGCCGGATCATGGCATGCTGTCGGTTGGCGAGCCCGGTAAGCGGGTCGCTGTCCCGGTCTGACGGAGCGGCCGGATCAACGGGCCCGGTTTTTCGCGTCAGTTCCTGAAACGCCAGCAACAAAGGGAACATGAAACAGACGACAAACAGAATCGCTTCGTTCCTGGCCCAATATGCCGCGACCACAAACAGCGGCAGGAAACTGAGCAACTGAAAGTCGCCCCAGTTTCGATAGGTCTTTGCACCAGATTTGCGGTCAGCGGCCACGCCCATTCCCCTTTGATCAGACCCGGTGACTGCCGGATTGGGGGCAAACTATCGCGCCAAGTGCGACCCTCCGGTTAACCGGGCTGGGGTTTTCGCGGCGAATTCGTGGCTAATTGTTCGGATTTTCAGGGGCTTGTCCGCGTAAAAGTCCAGCGAAATCAAACAGTTTTGGATCCAGCATATGGCTGGGCCGAATGTTCATCAGGCTGCGGAACATGACCTGCCGCCGCCCCGGGGCATTCTTTTCCCATCCATCCAGAATGGCCTTGACCTGTTGGCGTTGCAGCCCGTCCTGCGAGCCGCACAGATCACAGGGGATGATCGGATATTGCATCGCCCGGGCGAATTTTTCACAGTCCGCTTCTGCGACATGGGCCAGCGGGCGATAGACGAACAAGTCGCCCTCCTCATTCACCAGCTTGGGCGGCATGGTGGCCAGCCTTCCACCATGGAATAGGTTCATGAAAAAGGTTTCCAGGATGTCGTCGCGATGGTGGCCCAGCACCACAGCTGAGCAGCCTTCTTCGCGCGCGATCCGGTAAAGATTGCCCCGGCGCAGGCGCGAACACAGGGCGCAATAGGTGCGCCCGGCGGGCACCTTGTCTTTTACGATGGAATAGGTGTCCTGATATTCAATGCGGTGCGGCACACCCATTTTCTTGAGGAATTCCGGCAGCACGGTCGCGGGGAAATTCGGTTGCCCCTGATCCAGATTGCAGGCCAGCAATTCAACCGGCAACATGCCGCGCCATTGCAGCTCATGCAGGACCGCCAGAAGGGTGTAACTGTCCTTGCCGCCCGACAGGCAGACCAGCCATTTGGCACCCCGCTCCACCATACCGTAAAGCTCAACCGCCTCGCGCACCTCACGCACGATCCGCTTGCGGAGCTTCTTGAACTCCGTCGAGGTCGGGGCGTTGTGAAACAACGGATGGATATCGGTGTTGTCGTCGAGCATGGGGCGGGTTTAGACCTGTTATCGCAATGCGGCAAGGCCCGCCTTTTGGTATGGCCATGTATCGCTTCTAAGATCAATACCCGCCCTTGCGGCGGCTTTCCGGCAGGCCGGCGACTTTGCCGCCCTGTTTGGACGGATCCAGCGGGAACAGGGCGTAGACCTCGGACTGGCCGATTTTTTCGCCCCAAAGTTCGCTCATCGCTTTACAGATGGCGCGGGTGTTGGGCTGGTTTTCGCGATTGTCGAAATATTCTTCGCGCAGGTACTTGATCAGGTCCCAGTGGCGGTCGGTCAGGTCGATGCCTTCGACCGCTGCCAGCGCGCGGGTCACGTCTTCGGACCAGGCGTCCAGATCAATCAAATAGCCGTTGTCATTGGTTTCGATGCTCGTGCCGTTTACGTCGATGGCCATGGGGTTGCTCCTGTTCGGGTCCGGCACCCGCGCCGGACTTGCAAATATTCTAATATTTGATTTTTTTACGATTTCGAGGACAAAATCAAGGGCCCTCATGCGGGTGGCGGCAGGCTTTGTCATGGGCGGGGTCGCTGCCAGGAACGGGGTCATAGCCGGACCCGCCCCAGGGGTGGCAGCGCGCAATGCGCCGGGCCGCCAGCCAACTGCCTTTGACGCCGCCGTGTTTCTCCAAAGCTTCCAGCGCATAGGCCGAGCAGGTCGGCTGATAGCGGCAGCCATGGCCGACCCAGGGCGATCCGATCAGGCGATAGGCCCGCACCGGCAGCGCCAGAATATGGGCCAGCGGCGTCACCGTTTTGCCCTTGGCGCGTGGATCTTGCGCAAGGCGTCCCGGAAATCGGCGCAGAGCGTTTCAAACGGCCGGTCGGCGGTGGAGTGCGGCCGTCCGATCAGAACATAGTCCCAACCTGCATGGCCCGAATGCGGCAAAACCATACGCGCCGCTTCACGCAGCCGCCGCTTGGCGCGGTTCCGGGCGACGCTGTTGCCGACTTTCCTGGAGCAGGTATAGCCGATTCGGATGGCTTCCGGCATCGCCTCATCCGCAGCCCGTCGGCGGGCCTGCAAGCCGAAGGCGGCCATATTCAGCCGCCGCGCGTTGCTGGCTTTCACAAAATCAGAACGGGTTTTTAGGATCAGCAGCGGATGCAAAGAAACCGCCGGAGGCGTGTCACCGGCGGTGGCGCTGTGGCCTGCCTGTGTCGCCTCCGGCGGTATCATTTCAATGCCTTTCAGGCGTGGCCCTTATGCGGACAGCTTTTTGCGGCCCTGTGCGCGGCGACGGTTCAGCACCAGACGGCCGCCTTTGGTGGCCATGCGCGCACGAAAGCCGTGGCGGCGTTTGCGAACAAGGTTGCTCGGCTGGAAGGTGCGTTTCATCGGCTTACTCCAAGGTCGTCAATGGCCCAAATCCGAAAAAGATTCGAAGGCCCCTCTAATCAGAAGCCGCTGTTTACGGCGGGTCCGAAAGGAAGTCAATTCGCCCAAACGCCGTTTTTTGCAACATTTGCCGGAAATTACGGTCCGATTTGGACCGGGCATGGCCGGATAAGGCAATTATCGGGGGAATTCTGAAACAAAGCATCACCTCAGATCAAGCGGTTGTGAGCCCCCTATCGCCGCGCGCGGTTCTGGCTCAGATATAGGGTGAAAGAACTTGTCAGGGCACCCGATGACACAACAGATGGAAAAAAACAGCTTATCCGCGCGCAAACTGTTGCCGCTTGCGGTGATTCT
>JAURMY010000393.1 GCA_030830465.1 Alphaproteobacteria bacterium | reverse complement strand
CGATGCGGCCAAGGTCGTGAAATTGATGGAAGGCGCAGGCGCGCGGTTTCAGTTCACCATCTTTGATGTCACGCGGGGCCAATTTCCCGAGGACGCCACGGCCTTTGACGCGGCCATTGTCACCGGATCGCCGGCCTTCGTCGACGATCCCGATGGCTGGATCCACCGACTGCTGGACATGATAAGACAGGTGGTCGCGGCGAAAACCCCGCTGATCGGCCTGTGCTTTGGCCATCAGGCGATCCTTGCCGCCATGGGTGGCCAGGTGGTACGTAAAAGCGCCTGGATTTTCGGTGGCACCGAATTTGACGTGATCGGCACGCGGCCCTGGATTGATCCGACCGTCAGCCGGATCAAACTTTATGCCGCCAATGTCGCCCAGGCCAGCCGGCTGCCCGAGGGGTTTGACCTGTTGGGTCAGTCCGATCTTTGCCCGATCGCCATGACCGCCTGTGCAAACCACGTGTTCACAACCCAGTTCCACCCGGAAATGGACGATCGGTTCATCGCCGATTTGATCGAGGAATATGCCAATGACATCGGCGCCGGGATCGCTGAAAGCCGGTCTTCGATCAAAACCCCGGCCCAGGGTCCGGTTTTTGGCAGCTGGATGCGCGCCTTTATTGAACTGCCAAGACCCTAGCCTCCGGCAATATTGCCTTTTTGAAACGGTATTGCCCGCGCTTGCGGATGCGATGCCCCGTTCGGGGTGTTGATCAAGGCAGGGGTTGCAACGACCGGTTTCCCCATTGGGAATGGTCCCTGCATACACAGGCTGTCGGCGCGCGACCGCGAAATTCGCGGCACCAGACCTGTGACCGGACAAGCGGAATCATTTGATCTTGGCAACTTTGTTTGTGTACAAATGACCGGAGTTTTCTACAGGCGGGGTCAAGATGGCGTCAGATCAGGGCAGTATCGTCGGCGTTGATGTCGGTGGCACCTTCACCGATCTGGTGCTGTTGTCACCCGATGGCAAAACCCGCCTGACCAAAGTGCCCAGCACGTTGAACAATCAGGCCTTTGGCGTTTTGAATGCGCTGGATCAAGCCGGGGCGGACCTGCCGAATGTGGCCCTGATCGTGCATGGCACCACCACCACCACCAACGCGGTCCTGGAACGCAAGCTCAGCAAAACCGGGTTGATCACCACACAGGGCTTTCGCGATGTGCTGGAACTGGGCCGCCGGACCCGCCCGCAGGCCTATGGCATGTTCGGCCGCTTCAGGCCGGTGATCCCGCGCGACTTGCGGCTGGAGGTGCCGGAAAGGATGCTGGCAGACGGCAGCGTTCACACCGCCCTTGACGAAGCTGCCGTTGGTGCAGCGGCAAGAACCCTGCTGGAACGGGGCTGTGAAAGCATCGTGATCCATTTTCTGCATGCCTATGCAAACCCGGCACATGAACTGCGGGCGGGCGAAATCGTGGCCGATATCTGGCCCAGCGACTACATCACGCTTGGCCATGCGCTGTTGTCAGAAAGCCGGGAATTTGAACGCGGCGTGACGGCGGCGGTCAATGCCTCGGTGCAACCCCTGTTGCAGCGCTATGTAGACCGTCTGGCCCATGAACTGGCGGCCAAGGGATACAAGAACGACGTCCTGGTGATGAACGGCAACGGCGGTATGGTCTCGGCGCGCACGGTCGCGCGCGAGGCGGCAAAAACCGTAATGTCCGGCCCGGCCAGCGGTGTCATGGCGGCCGCCTATACCGGTGCGCGCGCGGGTATACGCAACCTTTTGACCTATGACATGGGCGGCACGTCAACCGATGTGGCCCTGATCCGCGACGCCCAGCCCGCCGTCAGCAACGAGATTGAAATCGAATATGCGATGCCGATCCATGTGCCGATGGTCGATGTGCGCACGGTGGGCGCCGGGGGCGGCTCGATCGCCCGCGTCAATGCCGCCGGCCTGTTGGAGGTCGGACCCGACAGCGCCGGGGCTGAACCCGGGCCGGTCTGTTACGGCAAGGGCGGACAAGAGCCGACGATCTCGGACGCGAACCTTCTGCTGGGCCGGCTCAATCCGCCGGTCAAGGGTGCGGGCAAGTCCGCCGACGACATTCTGGCCGAGGTGACGCGGGTTTTTGACCAACAGCTTGGCGCCCCATTGGGCCTGACGGCGGTTCAGGCTGCCGAGGCGGTGATCCGCGTGGCCAATATGCGCATGGCGGGGGCGATCCGCATGGTGTCAATCTCGCTTGGTGCCGATCCCCGGGATTTCGCCCTGTTCGCCTTTGGCGGGGCGGGGCCGCTGCACGCTTCGGCGCTGGCGCGTGAACTGGGTGTGCCGCGCGTTCTGGTGCCCTGCCGTCCGGGCATCACCAATGCGCTGGGATGCGTGGTGGCCGATCTGCGGCATGACTATGTGCGCACGCTGAACCGTCCGCTGGACATGGTGGATAGCGCCGACATTCACGCGGTCTTCATGGAACAGACGGCGCTGGGTGAAGCGTTGATCAAGGGCGAAAAGATCGCCCTGAAAGGCATACGCCGCCTCTATTCCGTTGACATGCAGTTCGTCGGCCAAACCCATCTGTTGCGGGTCGCGCTTGACGGTCCGAACCCCACCATCGCAGAACTGCGCCGTCTGTTTGAGGCTGCCTATTACAAACGTTTCCGGGTCGAACTGGACGATATCCGCGTCAATCTGGTGAACGTCAACTGCTCGGTCATTGGTCAGCGTCCGCCGCTTGACCTGTCAACCCTGATTGATCCGGCGGG
>JAURMY010000392.1 GCA_030830465.1 Alphaproteobacteria bacterium | reverse complement strand
AGCCTGGGCGGAACCACCATCCAGGGCCCCGGCGTCGAACGCGGCATGGTGTTTCAGCAGGGGGCCTTGTTTGAATGGCTGCCGGTCGCCAGGAACGTGGATTTCGGCCTGCGGATGAAGAAAACCGACAAGGACGAAAGCAAGAAACTGGTCGAAAAATGGCTGGATATCGTGGGGCTGAAGGGCTTTGGCGACACGCCCACCTATCAGCTATCGGGCGGGATGCAGCAGCGCGTGGCACTGGCCCGCTGTCTGGTCAACGACCCCGATGTCATCCTGATGGACGAACCATTGGGCGCGCTTGATGCCCTGACCCGCGAGAAAATGCAGTCGCTGGTGCTGGAACTGTGGAAGGAAACCGGCAAGACGATCATGATCATCACCCATTCCGTGGAAGAGGCCCTGTTGCTGGGCGAACGGCTGTTCGTGATGGCGCCCCGGCCCGGGCGGGTCCACAAGGAATATAACCTGCCCTTTGCCGAAAGGGGGCTGAAGGAATCCCTGCGCAAGATCAAGCAGGACCCTGAGTTTTCCAAAGTGCGCGAGGAAATCCTGACGATGATCTGGAACATGGAAGAGGAGATCATGGGTCGTGTTTGATTGGCTTTCTGACAACCGGTCTTCCATCGCCGCCGTCATCATTGTGGTGCTGGTCGCGATGTTCATCGCCTCGATCTATTACGGGCGCAAGCAATCCGCCCTGACCAAAAAGGACGAAGTGTTCGGCGATCCCGAACGCACCAAGGGCGGCTGGTATTGGGCGGTGTGCGGGATTTCGACCCTGCTGCTGGCCTGGTTCTATTTCTCCTGGGGCATGGGGCGGGCCTATTTCCCGCAGGCCGGCAATGAAATGTGTCAGGTCGCAAAACTGGAAGAGGCGATTTCCCCGATCAAGGCAGCCCTGCCGATCGGGTCGCGCTATTACCGCTCGACCACATTGGTGGCGCGCAACGGCGACCAGTTGACGGAAATCGAAGGCCAGATGCCCAAAGCCGCCTTCACGGCGGATGAGGTCGCGATCCTTGACAGGATCATCGCCAGAACCCGCGCCCTGATGGCCAACTCGTCCGAGCCTGCAAACCTGAGCGACGCCTCAAAAGAACAGCTTTCGGCCCTGTCCGCATCCCTGACCGCGCTCAGCACCGAGCTTATGGCCGGGCCGCAATCCATGGCCCCCACCGCCGAGGCATTGGCCCAGCCGAAATGGGGCACCACCAATGTGGAAATCCCGATGCTGCCGGTCACGGCGCGCGGGGTTCTGTTTGACGATGTGGCGGTCAAGGCCCAGAAAATCGCGGCAAGTTTCAACAAGATCCGCAACAATCCCCCGGCGAATGCCGGCCTGATCGACGAAATCAAGGCCGATATCGCCATATTGGATGCGGCCAATACTGCGGGCACGTTTGACGAAAAAACCGCCGGCGCGCGCGCCGATTATGTGAAAGCGGTTGAGCGGATTTTCAAACGTCTGGATGACGGCACCATTTTCCCGGCGGCCTCGCTTGACGGGGTGAATGCCGCGATTGCCACACTGGATGCCGCCAAGAACAGCGCCAAAGGCAGTCTGGCCTATATTGAGCCCGTCTTCTTTCCCGGCGACGGGGTGGTGAAATCGCGCACTCAATGCACCGAGCAGGGTTCGGCCCGCTGGCTGCCCAAACCGACCGATGTTGTGGCGACCTTTGGCCGTCTGGCCAATCCCGATGTCGTGGCGGGCGGCGGCTTTAAGGGCACGCCGTTGTTCTGGTGGCGCTGGCTGCCTGTGGCCGATGTCGTGGCCTTTGTGGTGCCGGACTGGTTTGCCGATATTCTGCCCGGCGAATATGCCCGCCACGCGGCGGACGGCACCATCACCCCGAATTTCAAGGACAATTTGCTGGCCGTGGCGCAGGGCGATGTGAACCTTGGCTATGTGCCGATGTTTGACGGACATCTGTGGGATTCGATGCTGCGGGTTCTGGTGGCCTTGGGGCTGGGCATTCTGTTTGGTGTGCCGCTTGGCCTTTATATGGGCGTGTCCAAGTTCTTCCGGTCCTTCTTTGATCCCTTGATCGAGCTTTACCGCCCCGTACCGCCATTGGCCTGGGCACCCCTGATCCTGACGATCTTTGGCATTCAGGATGACGGCAAGATCTTCCTTTTGTTCATGGTGGCCTTTGCGATCATGGTGATTTCCGCCAGAACCGGCGCATCGGGCACGCAATTGTCCAAGATCCGGGCCTCGCATTCGCTGGGCGCGTCTGACGGACAGATCCTGCGCAATGTGATCCTGCCGAACGCCTTGCCGGAAATCCTGACAGGGGTGCGGATTTCCATCGGCGTCTGCTGGGGCACGCTGGTCGCCGCCGAGATGCTGGCGGGCACAACAGGTGTCGGTTTCATCGAAAACGTTGCGCGGACGGTTTCAGACTATGAACTGATCTGGGTGACCATCCTGATCATGGGGCTGCTTGGGCTTGTGTTTGACCTGATCATGCGCTGGGTGATCCTGAAAACCATTCCGTGGCGCGGCAAGGGCTAAGGCTGAACCACCAGGAAACGCGGCCGCCCGGACCTGTTCCGGGCGGTTTTGTTTTCAGGTTCAGGCGTTCAGGAAATCTTCGACCAAGCGGTTGAAAAGATCGGGCTTTTCCAAGTGCACATTATGGGCGGCACCGGGCACAACGGCCAGATCGGCGCCCTTGATGCCCCGCCACAGGGCCTGAGGCTGGCTCCAGTCATAGGATTTGTCCTGACTGCCCCATAAGACCAGCGTGCGCGCCGT
>JAURMY010000391.1 GCA_030830465.1 Alphaproteobacteria bacterium | reverse complement strand
TGCGCCAAAATTGGTGTTGATCTGGGTCGTCGTGGCCGATGTGCGGATCATATAGGGCGATTTGGTGATGATGACCGGGGTAGTCGCGTTCATCACAACCATGAATTTGCCGGCCTCTTTGGACACATCGCCCACGGCCATGGCGTTCGGGGTCAGAAGATTGCCGGCCAGAATGTCGACGCCATCCCGCACCACCAGTTCCTCGGCCAGACGCTTGGCAACGGGCGGGGCAATGCCGCCGGTATCCTTGCGGATGATTTCGATCTTCTTGCCCATGACCGTGTCGCCATGCAGTTGAATATAAAGGTTGATGCCGGCGTCAAGCTGTGCCGCCGGGTCGGCAAACTGGCCGGAATAGGCGTTGATCACGCCGATTTTGATCGTGTCGCCCGCATGGGCCACGGTGGCAAGGGCCAGCGTGGACGCTGCGGCCATGATGGATAGCAGTCGCTTCATTCTTTCCTCCCAAGGTTCAGAATCTTATATATTGAGAAAAGTTTTAATTGAGCCGGCGAAACAGGTCAAATTTATAACGCTTCACGCAGAGGGATTTTTGGGATCAACAGGCGCGCGGGCCGGTCGCCGCCAAACAGGATATGCTGCTGCCCCCGATTGCGCAGATCGCGGTGGCGCGCATAGACGCTGGGTTCGGGATAGTCGTAAATATCCCGGCCCGCGATCACCAGCCGCAGGCCTTCCCCCGCCCGAAACTGGGTGCCCGAAGGCCAGATTTCGATATTGACCTCGGTTGGCTCGCCCACAGACAGGGGCTCGGCCCGGCGGTGGGACTGAACCGGCTGATAATCGGGGGATCCCGGCACCAGCGCCCGGTGCGAGGCCCTGAGCCAGCCAAGCGCCACAGGCCCATCCTCAAATTGCGCATAATAGGCAAAGGGCACCACCGCGCCGGTTTCATCAAGCTTTTGGATCGCCACGAAAATATCCATGTCGTCGCCGTCTTCGATCGCGACCCAAAGTTTCAACGCCATATGGCCGCAAAGATCGGTGTCGACCGGAAAAACATGGTCAAACCGCAGCATTTCGCCTGAGGTCGGCACATATCCCAATTCGCCCGCCGCCTGCCGCTGTTCTGACAAACTGTCCGCCCCCAGATACAAGGGCTGATAGTCGGTGTCTTCGACCGGCCAGCATTGGGCGGCATATTCACCCCCCTGATAATAGCTTTCGCGCAGCTCAAACCGCACGGGTGGCCAGGTCGCCAGATCGGTGTCCTTGCCCAGCAGGAAATGGTCGAAAAACGCCCGTTGCAGCGCCACCGAACTGTCTTTGTAATAGTGCTGCCATTTCTTGCGGCCATGCACGTAAAGCCATTTTTGCGGCGCGCTGATCTTCTTGAACCCTTCCAGCGTGCCGCGGGTATGCAGGGCCTGATCGGTCCAACTGGCGCAGACAAAGGCGGGCACCGTGATCCGCTCAAGCCTGGCCGCCTTGCTGTCCCAGAAATCATCCATCAGCGGGCGCTGGGCGGTTTCAAGGCGCAGATCCTCGACCTCGGTCACGGAATGGCCCCAGCGGCCCGGCAGGTAAGGCCAAAAGGAGGTTTCCGGGATGCCGCCATGGCGCGCCACTTCGCGGTAGGTGTCGGTCCAGCCTTCCCAGGGGTTGATCGCGGCCAGATGCGGCGGGCGGAGTTCCGCGACCCGCCATTGCGCCGAGGTCAGATAACTGACGCCCGACAGGCCGACCTTGCCGTTCGACCAGCCTTGCGTTCCCGCCCATTCGATCAGGTCGTAAAAATCCTGCGCTTCCTGATCCGACAAATAGGTCGCGCGCCCTTCGGAATGCCAGGTGCCGCGCGGGTCGGGGTAAATCACGGCATAGCCTATGGGCACCCAATAGAACGGGTCAGGGGCTTCAAAGGCTGTATAGGCCGACATGTTGCGGTCATCGACATCCGCCTTGGGGAAGTTGACGGAATACCGGGTATGCCCGTGCTTGCCATATGGCCCCCAGCCGATCAACGGGGCGGCCAGCCCGGTT
Source organism: Alphaproteobacteria bacterium (assembly GCA_030830465.1). Next base: position 1,322 of record JAURMY010000391.1, on the reverse strand, counting down.
TCGGGCCGGTAGATATCGCAATAGATTTTCACCCCGTCGCGCAACGTGACCGCGACATCGGTTTCGATCACCACCCCGTTTTCCAGCCGCCGCTGATAGGCGGGGGGCTTGGCGCCCTTGTCCGCGGGGTCAAACAGCGGCGGCCGGAAACGCGGGGTATAGGGCATGGTTCAGCTTCCCTTTGTGCGCCAGCTTTCCGCGTAATTGGTGCGCGCTTCGGCGGCATAGGGGGTTTGCGACACGCGGACCCGGATTCCCGCCTGTTGGTGCTTCTCGGCCGAGGTCTTGTTGGACCCGCCGTCGGGCTCGCCCCAGATCAGGGTCAGCACATCGCCGATTTCCACGCCCGGTTCGACCACGCCCAGTGACAGCATGCAGCGTTCGTTGAAGGAATAGCCGTTGAACATCGACATGCCCACCATCTTGCCCTGATGCAGGATCATGTCGGCCGAGGTTGAGGCATAGTTCGGCTGCGGAAAGTCGATCCATTTATAGTTGTCGCCACCCGGCACCAGATTGGAGGCGACGACTTTCATCACGTCCTCGGCGTTCCATTCAAAGGTCACTTTCTTGCGGTGGGGTTTGTCCTTCATCGCCGCCAAAGCCGCTTTGCCGATGAAATCGCTTTTCCAGCCGATATAGAACCCGTATCCCAGATCCCAGGGGGTGGTGTAATAATCTTCAATGTTTTCTGAAACATATGATCCGCCAATCGAGCCAACGGCCTCATAGCTGTCGGCCCCCAGCCAGTCGCGATAGTCCTGCATGATGCCGCCGCCGGTATAAATCGCGGGCAGGGGCGAGGGGATCCAGCCGCTTTCCAGCGTGTTGGTCGAATAGGCCCGCGCCCCGACCAGACGCATGTCAACCCCGGCATCGCGCGCAGCCTGCTGGATCGTGGTCTGGATGTAATGCTTGTCGGCATAGGGCCCCCAGATTTCCAGCCCAGGCGCACCGGCCATGCCGTGGCGCAGCGCCTGCACCCGGCGTGAACCCACATTGATCCAGTCGACGTGGAAAAACTTGATATCCTGAACCGGGCTGCCGTTCATTTTGGCGAAAATCTTGTCCGCATCGGGGCCTTGAATCTGGAACCGGTAATGGGTGCGGTAGATCGCTTTGCCGTCCGGGCGGCTGTCTGAACGCGGATCGTGGATGATCCGCACCTTGTGACTGCCAACGGCCTGATGGAATTTCACCCAATTGGCGGTCGGGGCGCGGCCCACCAACACGAATTTATCGTCGCGTTCGCGAAATGAGATCATGTAGACGATCACATGGCCTGCGGGGGTGACAGGCACGAAATGCTTGACAAGATTGAG
>JAURMY010000390.1 GCA_030830465.1 Alphaproteobacteria bacterium | reverse complement strand
TCGGCGGATCGCGTCAAGGCCCCGTGCAGCCATTTCAAGTCCTGTGGCGGCTGTGCGTTGCAACATGCCTCTGACAGCTTTCTGGCTGACTGGAAGGTGCAGATCGTAAAAACCGCACTGGCCGCGCACCAGATTTCCGCGCCGTTCCTGCCGACATTGACCTCGCCCGCGCAAAGCCGCCGCCGGGCCAGTTTCGCCGGCAGACGCACGAAAAAAGGCGTGATGGTCGGCTTTCATGCGCCGGGTTCAGAGGCGATCATCGCCATTCCCGGCTGTGTGTTGCTGCATCCCGAAATACTGAAATCCATGCCCGCGCTAGAAGCGCTGACGCGGATCGGGGCGACCCGATCGGTTGCGGTAACTTTGTCAGTGACCCATTCGCCCGCCGGCCTGGATGTGGATGTCAAAGAGGCAAAACCCGCCGATGGCCCGATGCTGATGGCGCTGGGCAGCCTGACCGAGCAACACAAACTGGCCCGCCTCAGTTGGAACGGCGAGGTGATTGCCGCCTGCGTCCCCCCGGCGCAGCCCTTTGGCAAAGCCCAGGTCGTACCGGCAGCGGCGGGGTTCCTGCAAGCCACCGAAGCCGGGCAAGCCGCCTTGATTGCCGCCGTTCGAAAAGCCGTCGGCCCGGCCCGCGCCGTGGTAGATTTGTTTTCCGGTTGCGGGACTTTTTCCCTGCCGCTGGCGGAATCCGCCGAGGTTCTGGCGGTGGAAAGCGATGCCGCCGCGCTGGCAGCGCTTGATGGCGGTTGGCGCAAAGCGACGGGTCTGAAAACCATCCGCACCGAAACCCGCGATCTGTTCCGCAGACCGCTTGTCATTGACGAGTTGAGCCGGTTTGACGCCGCCGTGATTGACCCGCCCCGCGCCGGCGCCGGCGCCCAAACCGAAGCCCTGGCAGCCAGTCGCATCGCGCATATCGCCGCCGTGTCCTGTAACCCGGTGACCTTCGCCCGGGACGCCGCCCTTTTGATCAAGGGCGGCTATCAGATCGACTGGATTCAGGTGATCGACCAGTTCCGCTGGTCGCCGCATGTGGAACTGGTCGCGGCCTTCAGACGATCCTGACGAGGATTTTTGAAATCACCCAACCGATCAGCATGAACACAACGGCGGTTCCGATCGTCGTGGCGTAAAACACCATGCGGTCATCCCAGACCATATCGTTCAGGAAGGGATAGGGCAGACCATGGGTGGCTTTGCCTTCGGGAAAACTGTTCAAAGGCCGCACCAGAATTTCGATCCAGGCGATATAGCCGACAAAGATCGCCAGCATCGTCAACAAGGTCGGTACGATCCGGCGAAACACGCCCAGGATCAGAAACGCGTCAATGGCCATCAACAACGGCCCCAGCGCATGCAGGTAATATTCCTGATACCACACAATCGGCCCGCCGGAATTGACCAGTGCCGGGTTGATGAACCACAGTTTCCAATACATGAAAACGACAATGGCCCCCAGCACCACGGTCGCGGAAACAAACGGGTTATAGGACTTGTCCGAGCGGCCCAAAACCAGCCGCAGCATCAGCCATGCGGCGATCAGATTGGCCGTCAGCCCCCAGATCGTCAGGAACCGGAACTGCCAGCCAAAGGCGTCAAGCGATGTCTGGGTGAATTGATAAAACCAATATCCCAGCGCCAGAAGAAACACCCCCCAGCGGTAAACCCTTACACTTGTTGAAAATCGCTGCATCTTATAGCCCCCAAAAGTTTCCGTAGGCTAAGCAAAATCCGCAGCAGGGCGCAAGCTTTGTCAGGCGCGGCGGCTGGCCACCGTCGCAATGCCGAGGGCATCCAGCACTTTGGTTTCAATCTGCTCAGCATTCATCCCGACGGTTTGATACATCGCCGCCGGGCTGTCCTGATCTATGAACTCATCCGGCAGCACCATCGAACGGAACTTCAGCCCGCGATCAAAAACCCCGGCTTCGGCCAGCAGTTGTGCCACATGGCTGGCAAAGCCACCAATGGCACCTTCCTCGATGGTGATCAGCGCTTCGTGATTTGCGGCCAGATCAAGGATCATCGCGCGGTCCAGCGGCTTTGCGAACCGGGCGTCTGCAATCGTTGGGGTGATCCCTTTGGCGGCAAGGCTTTCCGCCGCCTTTTCCACTTCCCGAAGGCGGGTGCCCAGCGACAGAATGGCCACCCTTTTGCCCTGCTTGATGATCCGTCCCTTGCCGATTTCCAGCACCTTGCCATGTTCCGGCAAGCTGACACCGACGCCTTCGCCACGCGGAAATCTGAATGCCGACGGCCGGTCGTTGATCGACACGGCGGTAGCGACCATATGCGCCAGCTCGGCCTCGTCCGCCGCGGCCATCACCACGAAATCCGGCAGGTTTGACAGAAACGCAATGTCAAAGGCCCCGGCATGGGTTGCCCCGTCGGCCCCGACCAGCCCGGCCCGGTCGATGGCGAACCGCACCGGCAGGCGCTGAATGGCCACGTCATGCACAACCTGATCATAGCCCCGTTGCAGGAATGTCGAATAGATCGTGCAGAACGGTTTCATTCCCCCCGCCGCCAGACCGGCGCAAAAGGTCACGGCGTGTTGCTCGGCGATTCCGACATCAAAGCAGCGCTGCGGGAACTGCCTTGCGAACAGATCAAGGCCGGTGCCATCCGGCATCGCCGCCGTCACGGCGACGATCTTGTCGTCTTCGGCGGCAGCGGCGATCAGGCTTTGCGCGAAAACCTTGGTATAGCTTGGGGCATTGGATTTGGCCTTGTGCTGTTCGCCCGAAATCACATCGAATTTCGCAACGCCGTGATATTTGTCAGCCGATGCTTCCGCCGGGGCATAGCCCTTGCCCTTTTTCGTCAAAACATGGATCAGGGTCGGCCCATAAGCGCGCGCCTTGACGGTCCGCAGGACGGCCAAAAGCTGTTCCATATCGTGCCCGTCAATCGGCCCGACATAGGAAAACCCCAGCTCCTCAAACAAGGTACCGCCCACGGTCATGCCTTTCAGCATTTCCTTGGCGCGGCGGGCGCCATCCTGAAACGGCTGCGGCAGCAGACTGACCGCACCCTTGGCGGCGGCCTTCAGTTCCTGAAACGGATCGCCCGCGTAAAGCCGTGACAGATAGGACGACATCGCCCCGACCGGCGGCGCGATGGACATTTCGTTGTCGTTCAAGATCACGAACAACCGCTTGCCCAGATGGCCGGCATTGTTCATCGCCTCAAAGGCCATGCCCGCCGACATCGCGCCATCCCCGATCACCGCAATCGCATCGCCAAGGGCCGGTTCCGGGGCACCGCCCAACTCGCGCGCCATGGCAAATCCCAGCGCCGCGGAAATCGAGGTCGAGGAATGCGCCGCCCCAAACGGGTCATAGGCGCTTTCGCTGCGCTTGGTGAAACCCGACAGGCCGTCTTTTTGGCGCAAAGTCCTGATCCGGTCACGCCGGCCGGTCAGAATCTTGTGCGGATAGCACTGGTGCCCGACATCCCAGATCAGCCGGTCGCGCGGCGTGTCAAACACCGCATGGAGCGCGGTCGTCAGCTCCACAACCCCCAGCCCCGCGCCAAGATGCCCGCCGGTGACGGAAACCGCCGAAATCGTCTCGGCACGCAGTTCCCCGGCCAGTTGAACCAGTTCTGCATCCGTCAGCCGCTTCAGGTCGGCGGGCGAGGCAATGCTGTCAAGCAAAGGGGTCAAAGGGCGGTTCAGATCAGTCACGGGCGTTCTTTCCAGGCTTCGGCCTGTCTATCACATGTCGCGGTCAACAATAAAGTGGGCCAGTTGGCGCAGGTTGTCGCCGGTGCCGCCAAAAATCTCAAGGGAATCGCAGGCCTGTTCGACCAATTCATTCGCCTTCTTGCGCGCGCCCTCAGCCCCCAGCAGCGAAACGAAGGTGGCCTTGCCCGCATCCACGTCCTTTTGCAGCTTTTTGCCGGCTTTTTTGGCATCTCCCAACACGTCGATAAGGTCATCGGCGATCTGAAAGGCCAGCCCGACCGCTTCGGAATACTGCCGCATCGAGGTTGTGTCGGAATTTCCCATCAATGGTCCGGCGACCGCCGCCCATGTGATCAGCGCGCCCGTCTTGTTGGCCTGCAATTCGGTGATCTGTTCCAGCGTCAGCGGCGCCGGTGCGGTTTGGGCCGCGATGTCCTGGGCCTGCCCCAGAACCATCCCCGACGGCCCGACAGCGGCAGCCATGGACGAGATCAGCCGCAGCCGTATATTGGCATCGGCAGCCGTGCGCGGCGACGCCAGAATATCAAAGGCCAGCGCCTGCAACCCGTCGCCCGCAAGGATCGCGGTTGCGTCGTCCCATTTCTTGTGAACGGTCGGCTTGCCGCGCCGCAGGTCGTCATTGTCCATCGCCGGAAGGTCGTCATGGATCAGCGAATAGGCGTGCACACATTCCACCGCCGCCGCCGCACGATCCGCCTGACCGGGCCGGACATTGTAAAGATCAGCCCCTTCCAGAACCAGAAACGCGCGCAACCTTTTGCCACCTGACATCACACCGTAACGCATCGCCTCGGACAGATTGCCGGGCCGCAGGTCCGCAAAAAGTGCGTGCAGGCAGGTTTCAACCCTGTCCGCATGGTGTTTCAGTCTGGCCTGAAACATCCTTACAGGCCTTCGACCGGCTTGGTCCCGGCGGGTTGGCCATCAGCGCCCAGGGTGATCTGCTCAACCTTTTCCTGCGCAGCTTTCAGCTTGGCCTCGCAATGCTTTTTCAGATCCTCACCACGGGCATATAGGGCGATGCTGTCTTCCAACGCGACCTGCGCGCCCTCCAACTGGCTGACCACCCGTTCAAGTTCGGCCATCGCCGCTTCAAATGTCATTTCGGATACCGGCGTATCAGCCATTGCCCTGCTCCATCAAAACCCGCACATGTGCCGCGACAGATGCCGCCAATGCGTCCAAATCATATCCGCCCTCCAAAGTCGAGACCACCCTCCCGGCGGCAACCCGTTCTGCCAGCGCGCAAATTTCCTGCGTTGCCCAGGCGAAATCCGCTTCCACAAGGTTGAGGTTGGCCAAGGGATCATCGCGGTGGGCGTCAAACCCGGCGGAAATAAAGATCATTTCCGGGGCGAATTTTTCGACAGCGGGTAAAACCAGGTCGCGCATCTTCTGCCGGAAAACCGGTCCGTTCGCACCGGGATCCAGCGGCACATTCAACACATTGCCATGGGCACCGGTTTCACTGGTCGAACCGGTTCCCGGATATAGTGGCATCTGGTGGGTCGAAGCGAAAAAGATCCTCTCATCCCCCCAAACCAGATCCTGCGTCCCGTTGCCGTGATGCACGTCAAAATCAATGATCGCCACCCGTTTCAACCCATGCGCCTTCAAGGCATGCCTGGCCCCGATCACCACATTGCCAAAAAAGCAAAACCCCATAGCGGTGGTTTCTTCGGCATGATGTCCCGGCGGGCGGCAGGCGACAAAGGCGTTCTTGACCGTACCGTCCAGCACCATGTCAACAGCCCGAACATTGCCGCCCGCCGCATGGAGCGCGGCGGTCAGGCTGCCGGAGGACATATGGGTATCGGCATCCAGGGACCGGTATCCCGACAAAGGCGAAGCCGCCCGGATCGCGGCCAGATGCGCCGCCGGATGGGCCAGCAGAAAATGGTCGTCCTGCGCCATCGGGGCGTCCAGCCGCATCAGCGCGTCAAAGTCCGGCTGTGCCAGGGCGCGTGCGATGGCCTCAACCCTCTCAACCCGTTCGGGGTGGCCCGGCGGCGTTGTGTGGTTCAGGCTGGATGAATGTGTCAGTAGGGCAGTTGTCATCCCGTGGTTTTAGGGTAAGGCTGGCGGCACGACAAGTAAGGGAACCCTGCAAAATGCTTCTTCGTGTTCTTGTTATGTTTTTCTGGTCACTTCCGACGATCCTGTTTGCCCAGTCCGACGACCTGTCCAGGGTGATTTCCGCCCTCAGCTATAACCTGCAGGACGGCAGCGGCCCGGCACGGGCGGTTCTGACGGTGGATGGCGAATTCGATGATCCGGTTCTGTCGATCTATACCGCCGACGCAAACAACATCTACCATCTGGCGGCACGCATGAAGGCGCCGGTCTGGCCGGGCAACCTGTTTGAAGTACCCTATCTGAAGCTGAGCGAACAAGGCTCCTTACAGGTTTGGTCCAGCAATTTTGGCATCGGCCGCAACAAATGGGAGCACAACGCCACCATCGTTTACCGTGACGGCGCGTTCCTGATGGCCGGGTTTACCAACACCTATTTTGACACGCTGGAGCCTGCAAATTCCGGCAGTTGCGATGTGAATTTCCTTGGTAAAAAGATGGAATTCAGCAAAGGCGAGTCCGGCCAGAAAAAGCTGGTCAAGATCAAGACGGGGGCCAAACCGATCGGGGAATGGACTCAGGCGGACTTGCCGCCTGAGTGCAATATGTGATCAGGCCGAGGCGCGGCGGCGCGGTGCCCGGCTGCCGCCATTGCCACCGTTGCCACCATTTCCACCGCCAAACCTGCGGCGCTTACCACCCTGCGGCTTGCCACGGTTCGGGTCGCGCGGGCTGGTCTGGGCCGCACGCTCGGGGATTTGTGCGCCGTCCACGGCCAATGCCGGAATGTTCAGGCGGATCAGCTTTTCGATGTCGCGCAACTGCTTGACCTCATCCGCCGCACAGAAGGACACCGCAAAGCCCGAGGCCCCGGCCCGCGCCGTGCGCCCGATCCGGTGCACATAGCTTTCCGGCACATTCGGCAGATCGTAATTCACCACCAGTTCGATCCCCGGCACGTCAATGCCGCGCGCCGCGATATCGGTTGCGATCAGCACAGGCGAACTGCCGGATTTGAACGCGGCAAGTGCGCGCTCGCGCTGACCCTGGGATTTGTTGCCGTGAATGGCGTCTGATCCCAAACCTTCGCTGTTCAACTTGCGCGACACCTTGTCGGCCCCCCGCTTGGTGCGGGTGAACACGATGATGCGCTTGCCGGGATGGGTGCGCACCAGTTTGGCGATGGCGCTGACCTTATCCTCGTGGCGCATATGCATCACGGTCTGGTCGATCCGGTCCGCAGTTGTGGCAACAGGCGTGACCGCAACTTCAACCGGGTTTTTCAGATAATCATTGGCCAAAGACTTGATCTCGGGCGACATGGTTGCCGAAAACAGCAGGGTTTGCCGCTGTTTCGGGCACAGGCCCAGAATACGGCGGATCGCGGGCATAAAGCCGATGTCCAGCATCTGGTCAGCCTCGTCCAGAACCACGATTTCAACCGCGTTCAGGTTCAGCGCCTTCTGTCCCAGCAGGTCTTCCAGACGGCCCGGCGTTGCCACCAGAATATCCACACCGGTCTTCAGGGTATGGATTTGTTTTTTGATCGAAACGCCGCCGACGACAACCGCCGTGCGCAGCCCGATCGAGCCACCATAAGTGCGGATCGAGGTTTCGATTTGCGAGGCCAGTTCGCGTGTCGGCGACAGGATCAGGGCGCGCACCGGACGGAACCCGCCCGGCAGATCGCCCGACGTCAGCCGGTGGATGATCGGCAACGAGAACGCCGCCGTCTTGCCGGTGCCGGTCTGCGCCAGCCCGACAACATCCCGCCCCGCCAGAACCGGCGGAATCGCCTGCACCTGAATAGGGGTCGGGGTTTCATAGTTTTGTTTCGCCAATGTGGCGAGGATCGGCTTTTTCAAGCCGAGATCGGAAAAATTCACAGTCATTCTTTCTGTTAATGGTCAGCCGACGACCAAGGGCCGCCTGCATCACGTGCTTGTCGATTGCGACAAGACAATCCGGATGCAAGCCCGCAAGGTCAGTCGCAGCATTTTTCTGAACGTCTTTTTAGGGAAAGCTCAGCGTTTGGCGGGCTGCGACAGGCGCGGCCCAAATGCTGGGGCGACGCCTACGCGGAATTTCTGCATAAGTCAAGGGAAATGCTGCGTCGCAGCAAACAGCGCGACATCGGTGTACTGGCAGGGGTTGGGGGACTCGAACCCACGACCTACGGTTTTG
>JAURMY010000389.1 GCA_030830465.1 Alphaproteobacteria bacterium | reverse complement strand
TCCGGCAATCGACAGACGCTCGTGATAGCAGAAACGCGGCACTTCAACCCCGGCCACTTCGCAGGCCTGAAGGATGGTCATCGCGCCATCGACCTCAATCTCGGTGCCGTCGATATTGATCTTCTTCAGGGTGGTCATTGTTGGGCCTCCGCCTTGGTCATCTGGCGTAAATCGTTGAAATCTGGGGACAACCCTTGCGGGTCGTTCATCGGTTGGGCGATATGTCTTGCGTTCGTCATGGCCTATTTGTTCTTTATCAGCTTGCCGATTTCCGAGCCTTGCTTGATTTCCGCCTGCCCCAGCGGGCAATAGCTTTGCGGGTCCTCGCGATTGACGCCGTGGCTGTCAAGATAAGCATAGGTGGCGACGCGCAGCTTTTCCTGTTGCACGGGGTCGTGGCGATAGGCGTCGATTTCGTCCAGCGAATAGCCCTCGCCCTTGGCATAGGTCACGATTCCCAGCACAAAGAAGGTGGCGGCTATGGTTCGCACCTCGATGGTCGGGCAGTTGTCCTTGATTTCGTTGCCGACGGCCGCGACCAGAAGGCGGCGTTCCACCTCTTTGTCGTCGTTCAGGCCCTGACCAACCGAGGTCACAGCAGACAGCGAAAACACCAGCGCCGCCGCCCCCGCGATATGTGTAAGTTCTTTCATCATTTAACGTCTCCTTTCAAAGGAAACGAGACAACTTTGCCCGTTGATAGGCAATAACAGCGCCGGGCAACGTGCCGCAATGCACCGGAATTCAAAGCGCGGCGCATCCCTGCCGGCGTTTGGGGCGTAAGATGATATGTCGGGTTCGGTGTCAAATCAGCCCTCAGAAAACCGCGATCAGGGTCAGTACGGCCAAACCGATATTGCACAGGCTGCCGATGACGTTGAACAGGGTCCGCAACCCGCCATAGCCCCTGCCGACACCGGGCAGATAGACCGCGCACACGCCCAGACGGGTCAGAAATCCGATGCTGGCCAGCCAGTTGACCCAGCTTGCATCCGCCCCCGCCAAGATCGCGGCAAACACCACGGCGGCATAGAACGCCAACATTTCAACCGTGTTCATATAGGTGCGGTCCAGACGCCAGGCCATGCTGGCATAGTCGGCCTTTGGCAGGTCGCCCGGGGTCAGGTTCAATTTGCCCTTGTTGATGCCGGTCGCGGCATTCAACACATTGGCGACCACCGCATATAGCGCGACCGAAACCAGGGCGTGTCCGTAGGCTGCGAATTGTTCCATCTCTGCTTACTCCGCTGCCACGGCCGAAACGCGGCCGGTCCGTTTTGCCTTGATCCGGTCCTCGATCTCGTCGCGGAAATGGCGCACAAGGCCCTGAATGGGCCAGGCCGCCGCGTCCCCCAGCGCACAGATCGTATGGCCTTCGACCTGTTTGGTGACATCCAGCAGCATGTCGATTTCTTCGATCTCGGCTTCGCCTTTCACCAGACGGTCCATGACCCGCATCATCCAGCCGGTGCCCTCGCGGCACGGGGTGCACTGGCCACAGCTTTCATGCTTGTAAAACGCACTCAGCCGCCAGATCGCCTTGATCACATCGGTGGACTGGTCCATCACGATCACCGCCGCGGTGCCCAGACCCGAGCGCTGTTCGCGCAGCCAGTCGAAATCCATGATCGCCTCGCGCGCGATCGGGGCCGGCAACAGCGGCACCGAGGCCCCGCCCGGAATGACCGCTTTCAGGTTGTCCCAGCCGCCGCGAATGCCGCCGCAATGTTTTTCGATCAGCTCCTCAAACGGGATCGACATCGCCTCTTCCACCACACAGGGGTTGTTGACGTGGCCGGAAATCGCAAACAGCTTGGTGCCCGCATTGTTCGGCCGCCCGAAAGAGGTGAACCATTGCGGGCCGCGCCGCAGGATCGTGGGCACAACCGCAATGCTTTCGACATTGTTCACCGTGGTCGGACAGCCATAAAGGCCGGCCCCCGCCGGAAATGGCGGTTTCATCCGCGGCATGCCTTTCTTGCCCTCAAGACTTTCCAGCAGGGCGGTTTCCTCACCACAGATATAAGCCCCGGCGCCATGCGCCAGATAAAGATCAAAATCCCAGCCGGATTTGGCGGCGTTCTTGCCCAGAAGACCGGCGTCATAGGCCTCGTCAATGGCGGTCTGAAGGGCTTCGCGTTCACGGATGAACTCGCCCCGAATATAGATATAACCGGCATGGGCCCCCATGCCGAAACCGGCGATCAGACAGCCTTCAACCAGCGTATGCGGGTCGTGGCGCATGATCTCGCGGTCCTTGCAGGTGCCGGGTTCGGATTCGTCGGCATTCACCACCAGATAGCTGGGGCGTCCGTCGCTTTCTTTCGGCATGAAGGACCATTTCAGCCCGGTCGGAAAGCCCGCCCCGCCGCGTCCGCGCAGACCCGAAGCCTTGACCTGATCGACGATCCAGTCGCGCCCGTTCTTGATCATCTTGCCGGTGCCGTCCCAATGGCCGCGCTTTTTCGCGCCCGCCAGCGAACGGTCGTGCATTCCGTAAAGATTGGTAAAGATCCGGTCCTGATCTTTCAGCATCATTTATTCCTTATCCTGTTGGCGCTTGCGCCAGACCTGAACCAAAACCACCAGCGCCCAAAAGAACGCGGCAAGGGCTGCAAGATCAAACAGGATCGCAAAGCGCGCCTCCCATCCCATCTGTCCGCCCAGCCAGCTGGCCCCCATCCACAGCGGAAAGGTCAGCAGGATCACGATGGACGCGATCCTTGCCTGCTTGACCGATGTATCTGTCCCGTTCGGGGCCATCTGTTATCCTTGTGACGTCTTAATAGACGTCCCCTTTCTTTACACGGTCCGAGAACGCGGTGCTTTCGCCTGCGGCCAACAGTTTGGCCTGATCGATCCAGCCATCGCGTGACGCGCGGCCTTTGAATCGCGGCATGTTCGCATCCATATAGGCCAGTTCATCCGCCGACCATGCCGCGATCTGGTCAAAATGAAAAATACCCATTCCATTCAGGGTTTTTTCCAGTCCGGGACCGACAC
>JAURMY010000388.1 GCA_030830465.1 Alphaproteobacteria bacterium | reverse complement strand
CGCCAGTTTTGCCGGAACCGGCGGTGCCGCGCCCTATATTGTGGATATTGAAACCGGTCAGTATCGCGATTCAGGGTTGCAGGATCTTTATGACGCGGCCCGCCTGTCGGACCGGCTGGAAAACATCCGCTTCTTTTCCCGTTCGCTTGTGGCGCGTGATGTGACCGATCCGCGCCAGATGGATATCAACACGGCCTATGCCAGTCTGGCGGGCACAACCAAGCATGTATTGGTCAGCGCCAGCCTGCCCGAGCATGTCGCCCCGATTGCCGAAATGTGTTATGCCGTGGCGGGGTCCGAAGCGGCGTTTCGCGCCCGGCCGTTTCTTTCGCTGAACGTCAATCATGTGGTTCCGCCCCTGCGCTTTCATCCCGAAAGCTGTGCGGTTCTGGCCGCAGCGGCACAGGCGGGAATTCCCGTCATGGTGAATGTTTTCGGACAGCTTGGCGCGTCCAGCCCCGTCACCATTGCCGGTTCGGTGGCCCAGACCATGGCCGAAGCGTTGGCTGGCATGGTCTATGTCTGGCTGATCGCCCCCGAAGCCATCGCCATATGCGGACCCCGTCCGATGATTACCGATCTGCGCACCGGCGGAATGAGCGGCGGCAGCGGCGAACAGGCGCTGGCAACCGCGGTGGCGATGCAGTTGTGCAACTGGCTGGGCCTGCCCAGTTCGACCATTGCGGGTGCAACCGACAGCAAGGTGCCGGATGCCCAGGCGGGCTATGAAAAAGCGCTGGCGGTCAGTGCCGCCGTTCAGGCCGGTGCTGGGCTGGTCACACAGGCCTGCGGCATGCAGGCCGGGCTAATGGGCGTATCGTTTGAAAGCTATGTGATTGATAATGACATGCTGGGGGCGGTGATGCGCGCAGCGGCCCCGGTTCAGGTGACAGCGGAAACGCTGAATGTCAGCGGAATTGCCGACGTGGTGCGCGGCGAGGGCCACTTTTTGGGCCGGCCAGAAACGTTTCAGCGGATGAAGACCGATTTTCTGTATCCGCAAATCGCAGACCGCCGCCCGCCGCTGGAATGGGAGGCCGCCGGGTCACAAGACATCCGAAGCCTTGCAAACTCCCGCGCCCGCGCCATTCTGGCCGAACATTACCCGACCCACCTTTCCGGCATAGAGGACGCCCTGAGGGCGCAGTTTGACATCGTATTACCACCCGAACAGATGAGGCCAAAATGAAGATCGCCATAATGGGAGTGGGGGCCATGGGCTCGGTCTATGCCGGTCTGCTGGCGGATGCCGGGCACGTTGTCTGGGCGGTTGATCCCTGGCAGGCCCATATTGATGCGATCCGTCAAGACGGCTTGCGGATCGAAGGCGCCAGCGGCGACCGGGTGGTCAAATCCCTGAAGGCGACCACCAATCCCGCAGACGCCGCGGGCTGTGACCTGTATGTCATTGCGACAAAAGCGTCGGGCGTTGGCGATGCCGCGCGGGCGGTTTCCTCGGCGATGCGGCCTGAGTCACTGGTGCTGACAATCCAGAACGGTTTGGGCGCGGGCGACCGCATTGCCCAACATATGTCGGCCAGAAACGTGTTGTTGGGGGTGGCCGACGGGTTCGGCGCTTCGATGAAAGGCCCCGGACATGCCCACCACAACGCGATGAAGCTGATCCGGATCGGTGAAATGCAGGGCGGCATGAGCGAACGGTTGGAACAGGTCGTTTCGGTTTGGCAGAAGGCCGGCTTTAACGCCAAGGCTTTTGCCGACATCAATCAGCTGATCTGGGAAAAGTTCCTGTGCAACGTGACCTTCAGCGCGCCCTGCACGGTGTTTGGCTGTACCGTGGGGGAACTGATGGGCGCGCCGGACAAATGGGCCGTTGCCCTTGGCGCGATGCGCGAGGCTTATGAACAGGGCCGGCGGCGGAACATCGCCTTTTCGTTTGACGACCCCGAGGCCTATGTCACAGCCTTTGGTGCCGGAATGCCCGGCGCGCGCCCGTCGATGTTGCTGGACCATCTGGCCCGGCGCGCCTCGGAACTGGATGCGATCAACGGCATGGTGCCGGTCATGGGTCGTGCCGATGCCAGTCCAACGCCTTACAACGACACGTTATGCGCCATCCTGCGCCAGCGCGAGGCGGAATTCGCCAAAGCAGCGGTATGACCGGACCCGACCACCGGCATAGACATTCCAAGTCAAAAGGCGATACTGATCCGGCAATCCTATCCTGTCTGGACACCCCATGAACCAACGTCAGCTTGAAGCGTTTCGCGCCACAATGCGCGAAGGGTCCGTGACCGGCGCGGCACGGGCGTTGAATGTTTCCCAACCTTCCGTCAGCCGGTTGATCGCGGATCTGGAAAGCGCGCTGGGCTTTGAATTGTTTCTGCGGATCGGGCGCGGGGTAACGGCCACGGTTGAAGGACGCCGGTTTTACCGCGCGGTCGAGGGGATGTTCGTCGGGATGGACCGGCTGGAGGAACTGGCCGGTTCCATCCGTGATACGGCGGGCGAGGCGGTTTCAATTGGCGCGACACCCGCTTTGGCGGCGAGTGAGGTGCCCAAGGCGGTGTCCGGGTTTCATGCCCAGCATCCCGATGTTGCGGTAACAATCAGCGCGGGTACCACTGCCGACATCGTTGATGCCGTTCACATGCAAAGGCTTAATCTGGGCCTGATCGGCGGCCAAAGCCCCGACAAGGGGCTGGATGTTCTGCATGAAATCGCGGTGCCGTTCCTGTGCCTTGTTCCCGGCGACCATCCGCTGGCGGGACGGCCGGCAATTGATCTTGACGCGGCGGTGCGGCGGCACAGGTTCATCATGGCGGCGCAGGGTCTGGACCAGCTTGACCCCAACCTTGCGGGCGAAATTCAAAAGCGCGCCACGATCACAATTGCCGATCTGTCGCTGGCGCCCGGCAATGTGCGCGAAACCGGCGCCTTGGCCCTTGTCGATCCTTACACGGCGCAAACCGCGGTATCGCTTGGCGGCGTCACGGCGGTGCCCCTGCTCGAGCCGGTCTTGTTTCATGTGTCGCTGGTGACGCGGGGATGGGATACGATGTCGCGCGAGGCCCGCGCCCTGACCGTGGCGGTTGTTGAGCGGTTGGAAAATCAGCCGGGCAATGCTGCCTTCTTGTGACCGGTCAGCGGGGCCATTGCCCAGTGGCGGAAATTCCTCTTTAAGGAACCTATAACAAAATGGAGACAAAGATCTGATGAAAGCGGTGATGTGTGAAGAATTCGGCCCGCCGGAATCCCTGAAATTGCGGGACATGCCGGACCTGAAGCCCGGCAAAGGTCAGGTCCGTATCAGGATTGAGGCTTGTGGAGTCAATTTTCCAGACACGCTGATCATCGAAAACAAATACCAGTTCAAGCCGGAACTGCCCTTTGCACCGGGCGGTGAGGTTGCCGGCACGATCGACGCCTTGGGTGAAGGCGTGACCAATGCCAAGATCGGTGAAAAGGTCATGGCGATGACCCTTTCCGGCGGGTTTGCCGAGCAGTGTGTCGTGGATGCCAAGGCGTTGCTGCGGCGTCCCGCGTCAATGCCCGGCGATGTGGCGGCGGCCTTTACGATG
>JAURMY010000387.1 GCA_030830465.1 Alphaproteobacteria bacterium | reverse complement strand
TCGCGCAGCGGTTTGCTGAGGCTGTAGATCGCGCCGCCTTCGATGCCTTTCGCGGTCAGGACGCATTCACCGCGCAAGGATTGATCCCCGGCGGTCAGGGTGCAGGTTTTCAAAGGCTGGCCGAAAAAGCGGGTCATATGGGTGGACCAGTCTACCCTAAACCCCATATTGGCCGGCTGAAATGGCGCGGTGGCAATCCCGCTGCGGGCCAGAATGCCGGCCCAGGCCCCGTCTGACCCCAGCCTGGCCCAACTGGCGCCGCCAAGGGCAAGGACGGTGACATCAGGCGAAATCGTCTGCACGCCTTCGGGTGTTTGAAACGCACAGGCTCCGTCTTGCCAGCCGGTCCAGCGCCAGCGGGTCTGAAACCGGACATTCTGGCTGTTCAACCGGGCCAGCCAGGCGCGTAAAAGCGGCGAGGCTTTCATCGCCACGGGAAAGATCCGGCCCGAACTGCCGGTGAAAACCGGCTGACCCAGATCCCGCGCCCATGCGGCCACGTCTTGATTGGAAAAGCCGCTTATGGCCGGGCGCAGGGGGTCTGACGGGCTGAACTGCGCCAGAAAAGGTTCAAAGGCTTCGTCTTTGGTCAGGTTAAGGCCGGATTTCCCCGCCATCAGAAACTTGCGCCCGACCGAGGGTTTTGCTTCGGCCACCTGCACCGCATGGCCGCGTTCGGCAAGCATTTCTGCCGCCATCAAACCGGCGGGGCCAGCCCCGATGACAAGTGCCTGTTTCATGGGGTTGACCCTACTGCACCGGTTGCGCAGCGGCAATCGGGGTTACGGATGTCGCGCGGCCCTATCCCTGTTTCAGGCGGGCCCGCGCGGCCATGTCATTTTGGTAAACCGACGCATAACAATCGTGGCGGCGATCCTCGGTCAGGTGCGGTTCGCCAAGGCGTTTTATGGCCGTCAGGACATGGGCTTGGCCGTTGCGGGCCGCGTCGGACAGGGCGGTGATTTCGTCTTGCATCGCCTCAAGCGGCACGATGCGATCAGTCAGCCCGATGGCCAAAGCCTCTGCCGCTGTCAGTTTTTGCCCCGCCAGCAAGATCAGCCGGGTGCGCGACGGGCCGATCAGGGCGGTCATGCGCTGCACATCCGATGGCTGTGGCAGGAATCCGTTCTTCAGAACGGGGTAAAAGAACTTGGCCTCTGGGGTTGCGATGCGCAAATCGCAGGCCAACGCCAGGGCGAATCCACCGCCCGCAAGGGTGCCGTTCAAGGCGGCGATGGTCAGGCAGGGCAGGTTGGCCAGCCGGTTTGACATCCGTTCCCAAACCGGGTTCGTGGTGATCGAGGCGGCGTCGCGCGCTTCGCCCAGATCGGCACCGGCGCAAAACACACGCCCGCCAGCGCCGGTAACGACCAAAACCCGCAGATCGTCGGCGTCCTGCGCCTCGGCAAAGAGGTGATCCAGCCGGTTCAGCATGTCCAGCGTCAGGGCGTTGGCCTTGTCCGGGCGGTTCAGCGTGACCGTCCAGACCGGACCTAGCCGGGAAAGCTCAATCACTCGATCAACCCGATCCGGCGGCGGATACGCTCATCCCTGAGGGCGATTTCCTGCCCCAGAAAATCATTCGCCGCCTTGCCGCACATCCACAGAAGGGCGCGGGCGGGCCATTTCGCCGGGATATGGGCCGACGGGTCCAGCTTGCTGACCGGATTGATGCCCGAGGCGCGGATCTTGACCTGCATGTCGGTGGCAACTGTGCCCGGCGACAGGCCCATGATACGAATGCCGGCGGCGCGGTATTCCAGATCGGCGGATTTCGTCAACATCGCGGCCCCGGCCTTGGAGGTGCAATAGGCGCTCCAACCTTCCAGCGCCGAATGGGCCGCGCCCGAACTGACCGTCAGGATCGTAGCGCCGGAGGTCATCACCTCAAGCGCTGCGCGCATACCGTGAAAAACGCCCTTAAGGTTGATGTCGATGGTGCGGCCCCAGTCGTCGGGGTCAACCTTGGCCAGAGCGCCGATCGGATCGACCACGCCGGCATTGTTGATCAGGATATCAAGGCCGCCAAATGTGTCCACAGCCCGGGCAACTGCCGACCGGACCGAGGCGTAATCGCTGACATCGCATTGCACCGCCACGGCCTTGCCGCCCGCGGCTGTGATCTCGGCGGTCAGGGCGTCAATTTCACCCAGACTGCGGGCCGCCAGCACCACTTGCGCCCCGGCTTTGGCGAAAACCTTGGCGGCGGCGGCACCGATGCCGCGGCTGGCGCCGGTGATCAGAACGGTTTTGCCGGTGACCTCGCTCATGCTGTATCCCTTTTCAGTCAGCCGCCGCCACAAGGGCGGCAACATCCAGTTTAACCATTGAAAGCATTGCTTTGAACACCCTTGATCGCACGTACGCATCCGGGCGGGACATCAAAGTGTAAAACTGTTGCGGAATGATCTGCCAACTGATGCCAAACCGGTCAGTCAACCAGCCGCACTGGCTTTCGCTTCCGCCATCGGCCAGAAGGGCGGCCCATAAACGGTCAACCTCGGCCTGATCGTCACAGGTGACGGAAAAGGAAAACGCCGGAGAGTGGGTGAAATGCGGCCCGCCGTTCAGGCCGATCACGGTCTGGCCGCCAAACCGTGCCGTCAGCGTCATCACCGTACCCTCGGGTTGCGGCGCGTTCGGGCCGTATCGGGTAAGGTCTTCAATCTGGCCGCCCTCAAACAGGCTGGCATAAAGGCGCAGGGCCGGTTCGGCCTGATCGTCAAACCACAGGCAGGTTTTGATTTTCTGTACCGTGCCCATGTCAGGCCGCCGTCAGCGCACAGCCTTCAACCGTGACGCGATGCATGTACCGGCGGTGGCCGTGATAGTCGTTGATCGCCTTGTGCCAGGTTGCGCGGTTGTCCCACATTGTCACGTCGCCGGGTTTCCAACTGACGCGGCACTGATATTCCGGGATGTTGCAATGTTGGTAAAGAAAACCCAGCACAGCGTCGGATTCCGCCGGGTGAAGACCCTCGATATGGGTGGTGAATTGCGGATTGACGAACAGTCCGACGCGGCCCGACAGCGGGTGCCGGATCACGATCGGATGACGGGCGTCCTGGGTTGCAGCGGTGGCATTGCCGATCCGCCCGGTCTTGGCAGACTCCGACTCCTTTTGCGTTTCGCCAAACACATGGCGCGAGGAATGGATCGCGTATTTACCTTTCAGGAAATCCTGCATCGCCGGAGACAGCGCATCATAGGCGGCCCCCATCGACAGAAACACCGTGTCGCCGCCATAAGGCGGGATTTCAATACCATGCAGGATCGAGCCCAGCGCCGGGATCTGGTCATAGGCGTGATCGGTGTGCCATTGCTCGCCAATCGCGCCGCGCTGGTCTGCTTCTTTCAGCACAATAGCCACCTCGGGGTGGCTGTTGAGCGCGGTGAAGAACCGGTTGACATTGATGTCGCCCCAGCGGCGGGCAAAGGCCAGATGATCGTCCCGCGTGATTTTCTGATCGCGGATGGTGATGACCGAATGGTCGATAAGGGCCTGCCGGATTTGCGGCCAGTCAGCCTCGGATTTCAGATCGGCGCCGATGATCTCGGCACCCAGCGTTCCGGTTAGACGTTTGATTTGCATTCCGGGGCTCCGCATCGGGCTGATGGCTTAGCTAATCACAATCTTTGCCCCGGGCGCAATCGTCGGCGCGGCGTTGTTCAGCTTTTCAATCGCAAAACCGGCTGCGGATTTATACGCGGCCATAAAGGCGGCGCGTTCTTCGGGGGGAATGACATCATCAATATTGTCAAACTCCCCACCGCAGCGGGCATCGACCATGTTCAGCAAACCAAACGGCCCCGCGCCACGGTTGCGCAACACCAGCTTGGAAATCTCGGCGCATAAAGCTTCGTCAAACTGGCGCAGGGCCTGTGCGTTCACGCCGTTTTCCAGCAGGCATTTTCCCAGAATACGGGCGTCGACAATGGCCTGGCTGGCGCCGTTTGATCCCGTCGGATACATCACATGCGCCGCGTCCCCGACCAGCAGAACATTGCCGTCGCGCCAGGTGTCAACGGGGTCGCGGTCAATCATCGGGTATTCATAAACCACCTCTGCCCCGCGCAACAGAGCCGGGACATCCAGCCAATCCCATTGCCAGCCGTCGAAGTGGTGGATGAAATCGGCAAGCTGCACCCGCTTGGTCCAGTCGCCGCCGGTCCAGCCGCCGCTGTTATCGACGGTCACCTCGGCAATCCAGTTGATCGTGGCCAGCCCGGTTTCAGGGTCCGGTTGCGAGATCGGGTAGAATACCAGACGGTGCTTGTGGGTACCGATCCCCACAAAGGACGACCCCGACCGCGAGGGCTTTCCCTTGCTGGTGCCGCGCCACATGATCGCGCCGCCCCATTGCGGTTGCGGCTGGTCAGGATGCATCTGCTGGCGGATGGCGGAATGCAGGCCGTCCGCCCCGATCAGCAAAGCACCGTCGATCTGCCGCTTTTGCCCGTCTGCGGTTTCGACCGTGGCGGTGACGCCGCTGCCGGTGTTGGCATA
The DNA here is from genome assembly GCA_030830465.1 of Alphaproteobacteria bacterium. The sequence goes on along the minus strand of JAURMY010000387.1, from coordinate 874 downwards.
GCCCGTCACGCGGTGGCCCAGCCGGATATTCGCGGCTCCGATCCGCGCCACAGCCAGATCATGCAGCAGCATCTGCAATTGCCCGCGATGCACGGCATATTGCGGCCAGTTATAGCCCGCCAGCAGGCCGCGGGTTTCCGAGTAAACGTCGTTGCCGTTCAGCCCGACCAGGGCCCATTCCCGCGCCTGAATACCGATCTTATCCAGCTGATCCGGTCCGATCCCCAGGTCATAAAGCTCGCGCACCGCGTTGGGCTGGATGTTGATGCCCACGCCCAAGGGCTTCAGTTCCTCGACCGCTTCAAAGGCGATGCAGGGCACGCCGATCTGGTGCAGGGTCAATGCCACCGCCAACCCACCGGGGCCGCCGCCTGCGATCAGAACTGGTTTGTGGGACATGAGGCCTCCGCTGTTTTGCCGTTTCTCGGTCTATGGCAGAGCCACAGGCCAGACAAGGGCAGGGGCAATCTTTTGGTTCAAACCGGCGGTTTGGAAAGGGGCAAACGCGCCTGACGCGACGGGACAACCGTCCTCGCGCGCCGCCTCGCGGTACACATCTGCCGAGCAGCCGTGCGGGTCGCCGGTGGAGATCCAAGCGTCAGGTGCCCCGCAAGGCTGCCCCTTTTCCGCTATCTTTCTAAGCCGCCAGGCGCGGCATGTCCGAACGCTGATTGGCACAATCAAATATCCAATTATTTTATTAGGTGTGCACCGGTATTCTGATAAAAGCATAGCTGAATTGGTGTGTTTCCGGCGTTTCATGCGATGAGGGATCGATTTGAAGATATATGCTTTGGTTCCGGCCCGGTCCGGTTCTGTAGGTCTTCCTGACAAAAATATCTTACCTATCGATGGTCATCCCTTGATGGCCTAC
>JAURMY010000386.1 GCA_030830465.1 Alphaproteobacteria bacterium | reverse complement strand
GGGCGGTGCGGCCGCGTTCATCCATAAAGGGGTTCAGCTCAACAAGGTCGAGCGAGGTGACAAGCTTGCTGTCACACAGCATTTCCATGATCAGATGCGCCTCGCGGAAGGTGGCGCCGCCGGGCACCGTGGTGCCAACGGCCGGGGCGATGCTGGGTTCCAGAAAATCAACATCAAGGCTGACATGCAGCACGCCATTGGCGGCCTCAACCTTGGCCAGAAAATCCTTCAGCAGGTTGCCGACGCCAAATTCGTCAATCGCGCGCATGTCGTTCACGTCAATATCGCTGTCAGCCAGACGCTGGTTTTCTGCCGGATCGACCGAACGGATCCCCATCATACAGATATTGCCCAGTGGCACCGGGGCCGTGACCGGTGGAAAATGCGGCTCAAAGCCTTTGAAGCCGGTGAAATAGGCCACCGGTACGCCATGCAGATTTCCGCTGGTGGTGGTATCGGGCGTGTGCAGATCGGGATGCGCGTCCAGCCATAAAACGAATTGTGGACGCCCGATCTTGGCGGCGTGACGCGCAATGCCCGAAACGGTCCCTGCTGCCAGCGAGTGATCGCCGCCCAGAAAAATCGGGAACCCCTCTGCCGCCGCTTTTTCGGCGGCATTGGCCAGCGCGCGGGTCCAGCCGATCATCGCTTCGGGGTGGCGGGTATGGGCAAGCGCGCCTTCTGGCAGGTTGACCTTGTCCGGCACAACGTCGCCGCGATCCTCAACCGTATGGCCAAGGCTTTTCAGAACCGTGCCCAGCCCCGCCGTGCGGAACGAGGCCGGCCCCATGATACAGCCAAGGGCACTTGCACCGGTTTCCACTGGCGCGCCGATCAGGATGCAGTTTTTGGTCATTGGATACTCCGCTTGTTTGGCTTGTAATACTGTGCAAATCGGCCCTTATATATCCGAATTTTTGAACGATTTGCTTGCTATTTTAGCATTTTGATATGAAATAAATATCATAATGGACAAACTGGATCAAAAACTTGTCGCCGCGCTTCGGCAAAACGGAAGGGCCAGCGTATCGGCGCTGGCTGGCGAACTGCGCCTGTCGCGTGCAACGGTACGAAGCCGGATGGAGGCGCTGCAATCATCCGGCGAGATTCTGGGATATTCGGTCGTTCTGAAATCCGACGCGCAATCGGCGCCGGTGCGCGGGCTGATGATGATCGCCATCGAAGGGCGCGGCAGCGAAAGGGTGATCCGGCAGCTTTCAGGGATGCCCGCGGTCGAGGCTTTGCACACCACCAATGGCAAATGGGACCTGATCGCCGAACTGAATGCCGAAAGTCTTGAGGAACTGGACGGCACCCTGCGCCAGATCCGCCTGCTGGAAGGCGTCGCCACCAGCGAGACCAATCTGCTGTTGGCCAGCCGGAAATCAGCCCGCCTTCGGTAGGATCACAAGGGTCAATAGGACCTCGGCAATCCCAGGACATGTTCGGCCAGATAGCTGAGGATCAGGTTGGTTGAAATCGGTGCGACCTGATAAAGCCGGGTCTCGCGGAACTTACGCTCAACATCATATTCCTCGGCAAAGCCAAATCCGCCATGGGTTTGCAAACAAGCCTCGGCCGCCGCCCAGGACGCATCCGCCGCCAGCATCTTGGCCATGTTCGCCTCTTCCCCTGGATTTTCACCGGCCTCATACAGGCGGATCGCCTCGGCCAGCATCAGTTCCGCCGCACGCATCTGGGCATAGGCGCGGGCAATCGGGAACTGCACCCCCTGATTCTGGCCGATGGGCCGGTCAAACACCACCCGGTCGCGGGCATAGGCGACCGATGTGTTCAGAAACCATTTCGCGTCGCCGATACATTCCGCCGCGATCAGGATCCGCTCGGCGTTCATGCCCGACAGGATATAGCGAAAGCCCTTGCCCTCCTCCCCGATCAGGTTTTCGGCAGGCACTTGCATATTGTCAAAAAACACCTCGGTGGTGGCGTGGTTCATCATGGTCCTGACCGGGCGTATGGTCAGGGATTTGCCGCGCACCTGACGCATATCGACCAGCAGAACCGACAGGCCCTCGGTCTTGCGCGCCACCTGATCGCGCGGCATCGTGCGGCACAACAGAACCATAAGATCGGAATATTCCGCCCGCGAGGTCCACAGCTTTTGCCCGTTGACGATGTAATGGTCGCCTTCGCGCCGCGCGGTGGTGCGCAAGGCCCCGGTATCCGTGCCGCTGCTGGGCTCGGTCACACCAAAGGCCTGCATCCGCAACCGCCCATCGGCAATCCCCGGCAGCCATTGTTGTTTTTGCGCGTCCGAACCGTGCCGCAACAGGGTGCCCATCGTGTACATCTGTGCATGGCAGGCCGCCGCATTGCCGCCCGAGGCATGGATTTCCTCAAGAATCGCGGCAGCGGCGGAAATCGTCAGCCCGGCACCGCCATAGGTTTCAGGGATCAGCGCGGCCAGATAGCCTTCGCGCGTCAGCTCCGCCACGAACTCCGCCGGATAGGATTGGTCCCGGTCCAGCTTGCGCCAGTAAGACCCCGGAAATTCGGCACAAAGGCGCGCAACGGCATCACGGATTTCCGGGTGGCTGAGAGAATATTTCATAGCGCGAATTCCTTGCGTATCTGATCACTGTGCTGGCCCAACAGCGGCACCCCGGTTTGCCTTTCGCCATCGGTTTTCACCGGCAGGTCGATCAGATCAATGGCAAACCCGCCGAAATCCGCCTGAATGTTGCGCGCGAAAGGGTGGTTGGACAGATCGTCCAGACTGGACAGATTGGACCATGCGATCTTGGCGGCCTGTAACTTTTCGGCAATCACCGCCCGTGGAAAAGCCGCGAAAACCCGGTTGATTTCCGCGTCCACCACGGTGCGGTTGGCGACCCGCCCGGCATTGTCGCTGAACCGGTTGTCGATGCCCAATTCGGCGCGACCCAAGACCTTTTCACAAAAAACCGCCCATTCGCGGTTGTTCTGAATCGCGATCAGGATCTGCCCGCCATCCGCGCAAGCATATGCGCCATAAGGCGACAACAGCGCATGGGTCAGCCCCATGCGTTCAGGTTTTGCAGGCCAGTAGCGATGCGCCAGCAGCGGCATGTTCATCCAGTCGGCCAGCACGTCAAACATCGAAATGTCCAGGTCCACGCCAACCCCGGTGCGGCCGCGCTGGATAAGCGCCCGCAGGATTGCGGAAAAGGCGGTCAGCCCGGTCGAAATATCGCAGATCGAAACGCCGACGCGGGCCGGATGCTCGGCCGTTCCGGTCACGGCGCAAAGCCCCGCCTCGGCCTGAACCAGAAAGTCATAGGCCTTCATTTCGGCCGCCGCGCCCTTGGTGCCATAGCCGGAAATTTGCAGGTTTATCAGGCCCGGATTAAGCGCCCGCATCTCGTCCGGGCCAAATCCCTTTCGCGCCAGCGCGCCGGGCGCAAGATTGTGCAGGAACACATCCGCCGAGCCGATCAAACGGCGCATCAATGCCGCGTCATCCGTGGTGGT
>JAURMY010000385.1 GCA_030830465.1 Alphaproteobacteria bacterium | reverse complement strand
CAACAGATCGTTGTGCGGCAGGTCCTTCAGGTAATCCGCCTCGCGCCGGTAATAATAGGCATAATCGCCGGTGCGGATATAGGCCCTGGCCGGGGTGCCTTCGGCCAGCGCCAGATGTTGATCCACACTGTCATGGGTCAAGGGCGTGATCGCTTCAATGATCTTTGCCACCCGCGCCGGGGTCATATTGCGAATGAACGGCGCAAGCCAGGGCAACAGACGCGGCAGATAGGACCATTTCAGGTAAAGCGGCGATTCCGGGTTCAGCAACATCGCCGGGGTCTTGCGCAGCATGCCGGCATCGGCAATCGGCGTGATCGCCACCCGCGCCAGCAAACCCGCATTGCCGTAGGAGGTCTGCCTGGGATCGCCCGGTTCGATCCGGTCCACCAGCGTCACAGACACCCCGGCCCGGCGCAGCCATTCGGCCGTGCACACGCCGGTGATTCCGGCCCCGATAACAAGCGCTGTCTTGGTCATGATAGCTCAGCGGATACAGGCCGTGGCATTGCCTGTAAAGCGCACAAACGACCGGCTTCTGGGCTCAAATGTCGGAAACGGGCAGGCCGCGCGCGCGCATCGGCGACAGTTTGACCCCAACACGAAAGGAACCCATATGCTTGATCAGGCCCGCGCCCGCACCGCCCGTTTCCAGACCCGCCTCAAGGAGGCCGGGATAGATGTCGCCGTCCTGACCGACGAAGCCTCGATCGCCTATCTGGCGGGCTTCTGGGGCTATCTTTCGGTCGAATTCGGCCGCCCGACCTTTCTGGTGGTGCGCCCGGACAGGGACCCGGTCGTGGTGACCCCCCTGATGGAAAGCGAAATGGTCGGGGCGATGACCTGGGTCAAGGATATCGCCACCTGGCAGGACGCCGGTGAAAACCGCTGGGAAAACGTGCTGGCCCGTGTTCTGGGGCCCCGGCCCGGAAGGATCGCCGTTGAACGGCATGTCCTGCCCGCCATCGTGCGCAACTGGTTTGACGAGGCCCATAAGGACACGCCGCTGCTGGACGCGGCCCCGGTTCTGGGCGCGCTTCGGATGATCAAATCGCCCGAGGAAATCCAGATCATGCGACAGGCGGGCCAGATCGCCGGCGCGATGATGGCCGCCGCCGAAGGCGCGCTGGCCGAGGGTGCCCCGGAATATGAAGCCGCGCTAGCGGTCATCAATGCCGGCACCCGCAAAGCCGCGGGCTTTCTGACCGACAAGGGCTGGGAGGCCTTCATCTCGCCGATGATCCACAATCTTCAGGTGATGCAATCAGGCCGCGACACGTCCATGGTTCACCGCCGCGCCAGCGTCAAGGCGCTGGCGGCGGGCGATCCGGTCTATTTCTGCTTTTGCAACATGGCCCAGTTCAAACAATATAAACTGGGCTTTGACCGGATGTTCTATGTCAAACACGCGCCCGAAGCGGCGGCCAAGGTACAGCAGGCCGCGATAGACGCCCAGCAAGCCGCCATTGCCGCGATCCGCCCCGGTGTCACCGCCGAAAGCGTCGCGGCGGCGGCCAATGTGGTCTATGCAGAACGGGGATATGAAACCGGCTATCGCACCGGTCGGTCAATCGGCATGTCCTATCTGGAAGCGCCCGAATTGAAATCCGGTGACAAAACCATCCTGCAACCGGGCATGACCTTTGCGGTTGACGGCGGTATTTCCATCGACGGGCAATTGGGCGGGCGCATTGGCGACAGCATCGTTGTGACCGAAACCGGCTGCGAATACCTGACCGACTATCCGCGCAAAATTCTGGTCGCCCGGGGATAGGTCCGCTTCATCTTTGTTCCGGAAATACTCTGGGGGTCGCAGGGGGCAAAGCCCCCCGCCCGCCCGGCCCTTGCGGTTCGCGCCGGGTGAGGATTCGCAGCCCCGCTTGCCTCTCCGGGCCTTGCGCGATGCGGCTGGCCTTACCGAAACAGCGCCATGATCAGCCGCTTCGGCAGCCGCTTCAACAGCCGAAGCCCCAGGTCCTGATATTCGATTTCCCCGGCAAGAAGCCGCATATAATCCGCTTTCAAGGTTTGCGAGGTTCTGAAAGCCGCGACAAACAGCCGGTTTGTGCGGCGCGCAAAGATCACCGGCCGGATCATTTTCGCCGTTCTAAGGGCCGCGTGAAGCCCTTTCAGTTTCTTTCGATAAACCCGCGCCGCCCGGTTTCTGCGGCCTTGCGCAATCACCTGGGCTGCGGTTTCCCCGGCCAGCCGACCGCTTTGCAGGGCATATGCAATGCCCTCGCCGGTCAAAGGATCGACCAGCCCCGCCGCATCGCCGCACAACAGAACGGGGCCCGCACCCGGTCTGGCTCGAAACGATCCGAACGGAATGAAATGGCCCTTGAAACGCAGATCGGCAGACGCCACCCCGAGTGTTGACAAATACCCTGTAAGCTTTTGTTTCATATCCGGATTGTACCGGTAAAGGCCGCCAACGCCGACCGTGACGGTTTTCCGTTTCGGAAAGGACCAGCCATACCCCCACTGCGCCGCTGCGAAATCAATCCTTACCGGCGCGGTTGCCGTTTCGGCCTCTATCGGCACCTCAACCTCAAGCGCAAATCCGATCTCTTTATGTTCAAAGGATTTTCCGAACAGTTGTTTCGCGACCATACTGTTCACGCCATCCGCGCCGATCAGGATATTCCACGTCAGAACCGTGCCATCATCCAGTCGGATAAAGGTGTCTTTTGTGTCGATGTCCAAAACCCGGCGGCCCGAAAAATCCGCGGCCCCGGCGGCACATGCCTTTTGAAACATCAGCGCGTCCAGATCCCACCGCATGGTCAGGAACAGCGGCGGGAAATCGCGAACCTCGCCCAATGCTGCGCCGTTGTGCCAGAACTGCGCCTGATCTTTTTCGATCAGGATGTCCTTGGGCGGGTCTTCGCCAAAGACCGCCTTGAAATGGGTTTTTGACCGTTGCGTGAAAAGCCCGCCGCAAAGCTTGTCACGCGGGAAGCGGCTTTTATCAATCAACGCAACCGTTAACCCGTTTTGACGGCAGGTATATGCGGCGGCGGCTCCCGCCGGGCCGGCCCCGATAATCGCCACATCGAAATTCCGGGTCCGACGGTCTGGCATCCTTGCTGAAAACCCTTACCCAATAGCGGCGGAGCAGGTTTAAAGTGATCCTGTGCCGAACCCTGATACCGGCATCAGTATATGGCAACAACTGACATTGGTCCATGCAGTCGGTGCTTCTTGCGGTGTCTTCAGTCGGATCAATCCGGGGCGTTCTGCGGGCAGAGCAGGTGCAGTCGCGTCCGGAAGGAAAACCTTGACCGATGATAGGAAGCGCATAAACATGCGCGGGCGGCGGTTGCATTTGCAAACTGCGCAATCAACGGAGATGCCGGATGTTTCACATGATCGGGGCAGTGGCCTATGCCCTTTGGGGGGCATGCATATTTTGGCGGCCCTGCAGGGTTGCCGGCAGGCTATGACCGTCCCGGACGGGCCGATCCGTGGGCGGCTGTTGCAGAATGCGTGGAATGTCGGGTTTGTTGCGGTCCTGTCTGTCGTCGTCGCGGTCACGCTGAACTGGCAGAACGACATTGCCGGATACTGGATCAACCTGGTTGCGGTATCGGCGATTGATCTCGGGTTTGTGCTGTTTGTGCTGTTGCCGGGTCATATCGGGTTGCGGCACGGTCTGCCCGGCCCGGTGCTGTGGATTTTGGGCGTGGTGTTCAGTACGCTTGGGCTGTTTCTGGAAAGTGCCGGCTGAACCGACCGAGGTCGATCAGACCCGATGAACCGCCCATGGTTTCAGGTCCGGTCGCGGTTTCACCGGTCAGGTTTCTTTGGTCTT
>JAURMY010000384.1 GCA_030830465.1 Alphaproteobacteria bacterium | reverse complement strand
GGTTGTTGAGACGGCGGGAGTGGTTGACTAAGCCGGGGGGCCAGCCCCCCGGACCCCCCGGAGTATTTCGGGAACAAAGATAAAAATCGTTTCAACCGGGAGAGTTGATATGACCAAAGTCATCAAGAACGGCACCGTCTGCACCGCCGACCGCACCTGGAAGGCGGACGTGCTGATCGAAGGCGAGGTGATCAAGCAGATCGGCGAGAACCTCAAGGGCGATGAATATATCGACGCCGAGGGGGCCTATGTCATCCCCGGCGGGATTGATCCGCACACCCATCTGGAAATGCCCTTCATGGGCACGACGGCGGCGGAAACCTTTGAAAGCGGCACCTGGGCGGCGGCCACCGGCGGCACCACGATGATCGTTGATTTCTGTCTGCCCGGCGCGGATGGCTCGATCAAGAACGCGATCCACGAATGGCACCGCAAATCCGCGCCGCAGATTTGTTCGGATGTCGGCTATCACATGGCGATTACCGGCTGGAACGAAAACGTCTTTGCCGAAATGAAAGACGCCGTCGATATGGGCGTGAACAGCTTCAAGCATTTCATGGCCTATAAGGGCGCCTTGATGATTGAAGACGACGAAATGTTCGAAAGCTTCAAGCGCTGCGCCGAACTAGGGGCGCTGCCAATGGTCCATGCCGAAAACGGCGATCTGGTGGCCGCCTTGCAGGAAAAATATTTCAACATGGGCATGACCGGCCCCGAGGCGCATGCCTATTCCCGCCCGCCCGAACTGGAAGGCGAGGCCGCCAACCGCGCCATCACCATCGCCGACACGGCAGGGGTTCCGTTGTATATCGTTCATGTGTCCTGCGAACAGACCCACGAGGCGATCCGACGGGCGCGGCAAAAGGGCATGCGGGTTTACGGCGAACCCCTGATCCAGTTTCTGACGCTGGACGAGTCCGAATATTTCAACAAGGATTGGGACCATGCCGCCCGCCGGGTGATGAGCCCGCCGTTCCGCAGCAAGGATCATCAGGATTCGCTTTGGGCCGGTCTGCAATCAGGCTCGTTACAGGTCGTGGCCACGGATCACGCGGCCTTTACCACCGCGCAGAAACGCGCCGGTCGGCATGATTTCCGGATCATTCCGAACGGGTCAAACGGGCTGGAGGAACGTCTGGCGGTTCTGTGGACCGAAGGGGTTGAAACCGGTCGTCTGACGCCGAATGAATTCGTGGCGGCAACCTCGACCAATGTCGCGAAAATCCTCAATATCTATCCGCGCAAGGGTGCGATCGTCGAAGGCGCGGATGCCGATATCGTGGTCTGGGATCCGAAAATCAGCAAAACCATATCCCCCACCAACCACCATTCGGTGCTGGATTACAACGTGTTCGAAGGTTTCAACGTGACCGCACAGGCGCGCTATACCCTGTCGCGCGGCGATGTGATCTGGGCCTGGGGGCAAAATTCGCAACCCCAGCCCGGCCGCGGCAAGTTCATCCCCCGCCCGGCCTTCCCTTCGGCCAACAAGGCGCTGAGCAAGTGGAAAGAATTGACCGCGCCGAAAATGATCAAGCGCGATCCGCTGAACATACCCGCGGGGATCTGAGTGACCGAACCTGTTGTCAAAGCCGAGAACCTGTCGCTGACATTTGAAACCGGTGACGGTCCGGTCCATGCGCTGAAGGATATTTCGCTTTCGATCGACATGGGCGAATTCGTCAGTTTCATCGGCCCCTCCGGTTGTGGCAAGACCACGTTTTTGCGGGTGATGGCCGATCTGGAAACACCAACCGCCGGGTCGATCACCGTAAACGGTGTCAGTCCGGCAGCGGCGCGGATGGCGCGGGCCTATGGCTATGTGTTTCAGGCGGCGGGGCTTTACCCCTGGCGCACCATCGGGGGCAATATCCGGCTGCCGCTTGAAATCATGGGCTATGACAAATCGGATCAGGCCGAGCGGGTGAAACGGGTTCTGGATCTGGTCGATCTCAACGGCTTTGAAAAGAAGTTTCCCTGGCAATTGTCAGGCGGCATGCAGCAACGCGCCAGCATCGCCCGCGCACTGGCCTTTGATGCGGATATCCTGCTGATGGACGAACCCTTCGGGGCGCTGGACGAAATCGTCCGGGATCACCTGAACGAACAATTGCTCAAGCTTTGGGCCAAAACCAGCAAGACCATCGCTTTCGTCACCCATTCCATCCCCGAGGCCGTGTATCTTTCCACCAAGATCGTGGTCATGTCGCCCCGCCCCGGGCGCATCACCGATGTGATCACTTCAGGTCTGCCAAAAGAACGACCGCTTGAGATCCGCGACACGCCCGAATTCCTCGCCATCGCGCACCGGGTTCGCGAGGGCCTTCGCGCCGGGCATGCCTATGACAATTAGAGCCGACAACGAAAGCTGCGAAAAACGCCCCGCCCCCGACCGGGAACGAGGCGTCATCTCCGTTCACGGCCATCGGCTCTCCAGCCTGTTCCGCCACGGCAGGCCAACAGAAAATGATTGCGATTTCCTTAATATCTTTGTTCCAAAAATACTCAAATCGCGCGGCATTGCCGCGCGCCCGGCCCAAGGCTTTTTGACTGCAAGGAAAAAAGGCGCGGGAGCACCCGCTTTCCGGCCCCGCAGCCGCGCCTTCAGCGCCTTCGGCGAGAGTATTTCGCGAACAGAGATGGGCGGCTTGCGATGAATTGGCTGCGGCTGAGAGTGTTGCCCGTGGTCTGTGTCGTTCTGGCACTGGTCGCCATCTGGTATGCCGCAGCTGTCGCGCTGAACGCGCCCTGGGCCTATGATCAGGCTGAAAGGGCCGGCATAATCCTGTCCAAAACCGAATTGGTTGCCGAGACCTGGAGCCAGGAAAAACCGAAACTGCCGACACCGGATCAGGTGGTTGCGGAAATCTGGAAAACCACCGGCGCCATGGCGCTGGGCGGACGCGCGTTTTCAAAACGCAGCCTGATCTATCACGGCGGGATCACGCTTTCGGCGACCGTTCTGGGCTTCGTTCTGGGCACGGTTCTCGGGATTCTTTTGGCCATCGGCATCGTGCATAACCGGGCCATGGACATGAGCGTGATGCCCTGGATCATCGCCAGCCAAACCATTCCCATTCTGGCCATTGCCCCGATGATCGTGGTGGTGATGAATTCGATCGGCTTTGCCGGGCTGGTCCCGAAGTCCATCATTTCCATGTATCTGTCGTTCTTTCCGGTCGTGGTCGGCATGACAAGCGGCCTGCGCTCGCCGGACCGGATCCTGATGGATCAGATGCGAACCTGGAACGCTTCGGCCTTGCAGACGCTTTGGACCCTGCGCTTGCCCAGTGCGGTGCCCTATCTGTTTGCATCGCTCAAGGTCGCGATTGCGGCCTCGCTGGTCGGGGCGATTGTGGGCGAGTTGCCGATCAATCAGGATGGCGGTCTTGGGGCGCGCATGCTGGTCGGCAGTTACTACGGTCAAACGATCCAGATCTGGAGCGCGCTGCTGTCGGCTGCCGCATTGGCGGCCTGCCTTGTCGGCATTGTCGGCCTGACACAACGCTTGACCTTGCGCCGAATGGGGTTGGCCCGATGACCTGGTTCTTTCTGGCAGTCGGGTTCTGGCTTGGCGCGTGGTGGCTGAACCTGAAACTGTCCAATCGACCCCGTTCGCGGCTGGTGTCCTTTGCGGTGCCGACCCTTTTTGGGATCACATTGCTGGTTCTGTGGCAGGGCGTGGTCCGCGGTTTTGCCATCAATCCCGTTTTGCTGCCCGCCCCCAGTGATATCGGCGCGCGATTCGTGACCAGTGTGCCGATCCTGTGGACGGATTTTGCGCAAACCATCCTGAAGGGTGCCCTGTCCGGCTATGTGATCGGCTGTGGCGCGGCCTTCCTGACGGCGATCGCGATCGACCGTTCACCGTTTTTGCAACGGGGCCTGCTGCCGGTCGGAAACTTCGTTGCCGCCCTTCCGATCATCGGAATGGCCCCGATTCTGGTGATGTGGTTCGGGTTTGACTGGCAATCAAAATCCGCCGTTGTCGTCGCGATGGTGTTTTTTCCGATGCTGGTGAACACGGTCGAGGGCCTGTCGGCCAGCGATCACATGCAACGCGACCTGATGCGCACCTATGCCAGCGGCCACTGGCAGACGCTGTTCAAGCTGCG
>JAURMY010000383.1 GCA_030830465.1 Alphaproteobacteria bacterium | reverse complement strand
CTGCGCCAGCCCTTCTTCCTCGGCCTGCGCACGAACAAGACCCGAACCGGGCACGATCATCGCCCGCATCCCGTCCTTGATCTTCTTGCCCTTCAGCACGGCAGCAGCGGCACGCAAATCCTCGATGCGGCCATTGGTGCAGGATCCGATGAACACCGTATCAATCTTGATATCGGTCAGCTTCTGCCCCGGCGTCAGACCCATATAGTCCAGCGACCGCTTGACCGCCTCGACCTTGCCGCCCTTGAAATCGGCGGGATTCGGGACAACGCCACTGATCGGCAGAACATCCTCGGGCGAGGTGCCCCAGGTGACAACGGGGGCGATATCCTCGCCCTTCAGGGTCAGAACCTTGTCAAAATGCGCGCCCTCATCGGTGAACAGCGTCTGCCAATAGGCCACGGCCTTGTCCCAATCGGCACCTTTGGGTGCGTGCGGGCGACCTTTGACATAGGCGATGGTTTTCTCATCCGGCGCAATCAGACCGGCCCGCGCGCCGCCTTCAATCGCCATGTTGCAAACCGTCATCCGGCCCTCCATGGAAAGATCACGGATCGCTTCGCCGCAATATTCGATCACATAGCCGGTGCCGCCCGCGGTGCCAGTCGCGCCGATCACCGACAGGGTGATGTCCTTGGCCGTCACACCGGGGCGCAGCTTGCCGGTGATTTCCACCTTCATGTTCTTGCTTTTCTTCTGGATCAGCGTTTGCGTCGCCAGAACATGTTCGACCTCCGATGTGCCGATCCCGTGCGCCAGCGCGCCAAAGGCCCCGTGTGTTGCGGTATGCGAATCCCCGCAAACCACCGTCATCCCCGGCAGGGTCCAGCCCTGCTCCGGCCCGACAATATGCACGATCCCCTGCCGCACATCGCTGACGGGATAATAGACCACACCGAAATCCCTGGCGTTCTTGTCCAGCGCCTCAACCTGAATGCGGCTGTCCTCGGTCATGGTGGCCGCATTGGACCGGTCCAGCGTTGTCGGCACGTTATGATCCGGCACCGCGATGGTCTTTTCCGGTGCCCGCACCTTGCGGCCCGCCATGCGCAAACCTTCAAAGGCCTGGGGGCTGGTGACTTCGTGCACAAGATGGCGGTCGATATACAAAAGGCAGGTGCCGTCGGCATCCTGATGGGCCACATGCGCGTCCCAGATCTTGTCATACAGTGTTTTTGAAGCGGTCATATTATCCTCCCGCTGAAAAGTGGCGTGAACTGTCGGCTGGTCTACAGCGTCAGTCGCCCGGCAACAAGACTCAGAACCTCGCCATGAAACCTCCATGGCAGGCGCGCGCGGTCATCCATTCTGAACCCTTGTTGCATGGCATTTGCATAACGTGGCGGCGGCCATCCCGCAAGGCCCGGTTGATCGCGCTTCTTGCCCGCACGCCACCTGTTATGTCATGCTGTTGTAAACAGGAGCCTCCGATTTGGAAAACATCCTCGACCCGGAAACCTACAGGCTGTTTTTAGAGCTGCAGCAGCAGTTTTCAAACTTTTGGGACAATATGTTCCGCCCCCGGGTCCTCTATCAGTTCGCGGTTGTTGCGGCCTGTTTCGGCATCGCCCAAATCCTGTCGCTGCTGACCACGAACCGGATGAATGACTGGATGCGCGGGCTCGAGGGCCGTCCGAAATGGCAATTGCGGGTGCTTGTGCTGATCAACCAGCGCCTGCGCTCGATCGCCTTCGTTCTGACCCTGTGGGCCGCCTATATTTCCATCGGCGCGCTGACACCCTTTACCTCGTGGCGCTATCTGGTCGGGCTGGTGTCCGAACTGGCGACGGCCTGGCTGTTTGTGTCTTTCGCGTCCCGCCTGATCCGCAACCGCACCGCCCGGCGCACGGTGCGCTGGGGTGCCTGGATATTTGTGACCCTCAACATCATCGGCCTGACCGGTGCCGCCGAGGGCCTGCTGGACCGGATCGCCATTGATGTCGGATCGTTCCACCTGTCGGTTCTGATGGTGCTGAAGGCCGGTATCACCGTCGCGGTCGCGATCATTTCCGCCCGCACCCTCACCGCGATGGCCGCGAACCGCATCAACGAGAACGAGGATATCTCGCCCTCGATGAAGGTGCTGTCGATCAAGGGCATGCAGCTTCTGCTCTATTCGATCGCCGTCATGGTCGGTCTGCAATCCGTCGGCTTTGACATGACCAGCCTGACAGTCCTGTCCGGTGCCATCGGCCTTGGCCTTGGTTTCGGCCTGCAAAAGGTGGTTTCCAATCTCGTTTCCGGCATCATCCTGCTGTTGGATAAATCCATCAAACCCGGCGATGTGATCTCTCTAGACGACACCTTCGGCTGGATCAGTTCGCTGGGCGCGCGCTATGTCTCGGTCCTCACCCGGAACGGAACCGAATACCTGATCCCGAACGAAGACCTGATCACCAACCGCGTGGTCAACTGGTCCCATTCCAGCGATCTGGTGCGCCTGGATATCCATTTCGGCGTCAGCTACGACAGCGACCCGCACGAGGTCAAACGCCTCGCACCGGCGGCCTCGCTCAAGGTCGGGCGGGTGATTTCCACCCCGCCGCCGGTCTGCCATATCGTCGGGTTCGGCGACAGTTCCATCGACTTCATCCTGCGTTTCTGGATCCGCGACCCGACCAAAGGCCTGACCAACGTGCGCGGCGATGTCTACCTGTCCCTGTGGGACGCGCTGAAAGAAGCCGGTATCGAAATTCCCTTCCCGCGCCGCGACATCACGATCCTGCCTCAGTCCAAAGGAATAATGGTTCCGCAGGCCGCGGACTGATCATCTTTGTTCCGAAAATACTCACTGCGCCACGGTACCAAACTCTGCAACAGGTCTGTCAGCCCCCTCAGTTTTGCACAGCAAAACTGCCCGGCCCAACCAAAGCGGCCAAAGGCCGTCTTTGGGCGGGAGAGCCCCCCGCCCGCTTGCCGTCGGCCAAGGGCGTATTGCGTTTTACTTGAAACAAATTGCATCGCCTGCCGCGTTGAAATCTTTGATTTCAGGCAGCGTTTGGTGATTCAAATTTAACGCAATACGCTTTAGAGCGGCCTGCCGCCCTGCCACAGCGCGTCGGTCACCCGGACAAAGCCGGTTTCAATGTCGCGCCGGTTTGTCTGCACCGGATTCAGCCGTTTCCTGATCATCGGATCGGCCGCTTCCGCCACGCCAAGGCGCACCAACAGCGCCGCAATTGCCGCTTCGGCCGCGCGGGTGCCGCCGTCCTCGATCTTGACCGCAATCCCCAGACCCGAACCGGGCAAGATTGCCACGAACACCGCCTCGGCCCCGGTTTTGATGCTGGCCCGACCACCCATTGCCCGCATCATTTCGGTACAGGCGCGCCCTTCACCGGCCACCAGTTCCGGGTGCCGTGCCATGGCCGCCACCAGCCGCGCTGAGGCCAGATTGCGGGTCTCGCTGCCGGTTGTCCCCGCCGCCATTTTCGCCATCGCCCGCGCCATGCCGTGCAGAGTGGTTGCGAAATTCGGGGCGGAACATCCGTCAATCCCGTAGCCGGGCGATGTCACGCCGGTCAAGTCCTCATAGGCTTCAAGCACCGCCATCTGCACCGGATGTCCGGGATCGACATATTCCGGCCCCGCATTCAGATGCTTGGTGACCGTCAGAAATCCCGAATGTTTGCCGGAACAGTTGTTGTGCA
This sequence comes from Alphaproteobacteria bacterium, assembly GCA_030830465.1. The sequence goes on along the minus strand of JAURMY010000383.1, from coordinate 3,634 downwards.
TCTGGCAGGGTTGCTGCCCCGCCCGGATCAGCCCGTCGCGCGCCTCAATATCGCTGGGCTCCTGGGTGCCGCAGCGGAAATCGTCATCCCTCAGGCCCAGCGCCGCCAGCCATTTCGTCACCCGTTCGGTGTGGATGGCCGCCCCCTGATGGCTGGCGCAGGCCAGCGCCAGATGTTCGGTCTTCAACCCCATCAGATCGGCAGCCCCGCTTTCGATCAACGGCAAAGCCTGAATCATCTTGCTGGCCGAACGCGGCAGAAACACCAGATCGGGGTTGCCCCAACTGGCCACAATCTGTCCGCTGCCGTCGCACACCACCGCATGTCCGCGATGCTGGCTTTCAAGAAAAGGCCCACGCCAGACTTCGGCAAGGATTTCGGCTTCGGACATTCGTTTCTCCATCGGTTTTAAGGGACCCAGCCCCGGTATGCGCGGATTTCCGCAAAGGGGGGCTGGAAAATTGGTAAATCTGCGTTAGACTGGCCCCACAGGTAGTCGTATAACGGCCGGAGTGTCCAGAGTTTCGAATAAACGAACCGCTTCACCCGATAAAAGAGGCAAAGAGTACAATGAAAAACAGGTTGGGTCTGACAATCGGCGCGGTCGCTGCGGCGGCCTTTATGGCAATGCCCGCACTGGCGCAGGACTCCTCCAACCGGGTTGATGCCAAAACCGATTGGAGCGTCTTTGTCGAAGACAATCCCACCGAATGCTGGGTCGTTTCCGCGCCCAAAAGCGTGGTCAACACCAAAGACGGCAAGGTCGTCGCGGTCAACCGTGGCGACATATTGTTGTTCGTCTCTTTCCGCCCCGGCACCAATGTCGATGGCGAAGTGTCCTTCACCGGCGGCTATCCGTTCAACGAAGGCTCGACCGTCAATCTGAAAATCGGTTCGGCCAGCTATGATCTGTTTGTTGACGGTGAATGGGCCTGGCCTGCCTCTGCCGACGAAGACAGCAAGATCACCACATCGCTTCGGCGCGGCGCCTCGGCCACGATCACCGGCAACTCGTCGCGCGGCACAACGACCGAAGACACGTTTTCGCTTTTGGGCTTCACCGCCGCCCTTGAAGAAGCACAAAAACGCTGCAGCAATTAACCCGCTTTGTCGGGCGCCCCAGCCGCAATAAAGCGAATTGCGTTTTACCTGGAGCAAATTGCATCGCCTGACGCGTTGAAATCCTTGATTTCAGGCAGCGTTTGGTGATTCACGCTTAACGCATTTCGCTTTTGGGCCAAGGTGCGCGGCTAAAACTTGTCAGCCCCTGATTGCCTTTGGCATTTGCCGCTGATTGATGTATGACGCGCCCTTGAATTGACCCACAGGCCCGCCATGACAGCAACCGCACCGATCACCCAGGACGTGATGACCATCCCGCGCAAAGACGCGCCGGGCAAGCCGAACCTTGTCGGCCTGACCCGCGACGCCCTGCGCGACGCCCTGATCGCCGCCGGCACACCGGAAAAACAGGCGAAAATGCGCACCGGTCAGCTGTGGCAATGGATCTATCAAAAAGGCGTCAGCGATTTTGACGCGATGACCAATCTGGCCAAGCCGTTTCGCACCATGCTGGCGGATCATTTCACCGTCGCGCGGCCCGAAGTTGTGGTCAAACAGGTGTCCGGCGACGGTACCCGCAAATACCTGCTGCGCATAGCCGGCGGCCATGAGGTTGAGGCGGTCTATATCCCCGAGGAAGACCGCGGCACCCTGTGCGTTTCCTCGCAGGTGGGCTGTACGCTGACCTGTTCGTTCTGCCATACCGGCACCCAGAAACTGGTGCGCAATCTGACCGCCGCTGAAATCGTCGGGCAAATCCTGGTGGCGCGCGATGATCTGGGCGAATGGCCGGAACCGGGACGCACGCCCAACAGCGAAACGCGGCTTCTGTCCAATATCGTGCTGATGGGCATGGGCGAGCCTTTGTACAACTTTGACAATGTGCGGGACGCGATGAAAATCGCAATGGACCCCGAGGGCATCTCGCTGTCGCGCCGCCGGATCACCCTGTCCACCAGCGGCGTCGTGCCGGAAATCGCGCGCGCGGGCGACGAAATCGGCTGTATGCTGGCGATTTCCTTTCACGCCACCGACAATGACACCCGCGACAAGCTGGTGCCGATCAACAAGCGCTGGAATATCGAGGCCCTGCTGGCGGCACTGCGCGCCTATCCGCGCCTGTCAAATTCCGAGCGGATCACCTTTGAATATGTAATGCTGGCCGGTGTGAACGATTCCGACGAGGACGCCCGCCGTCTGGTCAAACTGATCGAAGGCATTCCGGCCAAGATCAACCTGATCCCTTTCAACGAATGGCCGGGCGCGCCCTATAAACGCTCATCCGGCAACCGCATCCACGCCTTTGGCGACATCGTCAACGCAGCAGGATACCCCTCACCCGTGCGCCGCCCGCGCGGCGAAGACATCATGGCCGCCTGCGGCCAGTTGAAAAGCGAGACGGAACGGGGACGGAAAACCAAGGCCCAGATCGAGGCCGAAGCCGGACGCTAGAGCGAATTGCGTCAAGAAAAACGCAATTCGCCCTAAGCCAAAGGCTTTTGCACCAGCGCGATCGCCGTTCCCAACAGCAATATGCCGCCCGCGCATAACAGGCTTAGCCCGATATCGCCGGTCAGATCACCCAGATAGCCGGCGGCGACCGGGCCGATGGTCTGACCCACTGCAAAGATGATCGTGAACAGACTGACCGCTGCCCCCCAAGAACTTTTCGGCAGGTTCTTGCGGCTGAAATTCGTCACCGCCCCCGGCGCCATGAACACCGACAGGCCGAACAGAACCGCCGATGCGATCAGCCCCGATGTCGTCGGCACCAGCACCGCCAGTCCGGTGCCAACCGCCAATGTCAACAGAATCGCCGCCAGTGGCAGGCCCGAAGCATAGCGCGCGAACATTGCCCGCCACACGAAAGGCGACGCCATGATGCCAAAGCCGGTGACCACCCAGACCGCCGAAACCAGCCCCGGCCCCGCCGCCTGATGTTTCATCATCGCCACGATGAAGGTCACATAAACGATATATCCCAGACCAAAGCACATATAGGCCGCGATCTGGGGCAGCATCGCGGCCACCGGCAAGGGCACGCTGACGCTTTGTTGCCTGACCGGCGCCGTCAGCGATTCCGACGCCCACAGACAGAGCGGCAGAAAGGCGATGCTGGCCGCGCCCATCAAGACCCAGGCCACCGGCCAGACCACCGCGCCATAGGCGTCAAACATCGTCGGGAAAACCGCGCCGCTCAGCACCATGCCAAACCCGCCGCCGATCCCGAAATAAAACGCGATGGCCAGTGCGTTTCGTCTGGCATCCTCGGGAAACAATGCCGCTGCCAGCGCCCCGCCGGCTATAAACGCCACCGCCCCGAAAACGCCGGTCAGGATGCGCCACAGGGACAACAGGATGAAATCCTCGGACAATCCGGTTGCCAGCAGGAACACCGCCGTGCCGATCATGCCAAGACTGAACAATCGCGTTGACGGCACCCGATAGATCAGCGCAAAGGCCGCGACCGAACCAACCACATAGCCCAGCGCATTGGCCGTGTTGATCCAGCCGGCCTGTGCATAGGTCCAGTGCAGGCTTTCGCGCATCGACGGCAGGATCAAGCCATAGG
>JAURMY010000382.1 GCA_030830465.1 Alphaproteobacteria bacterium | reverse complement strand
TGATCGCCAAGGGCAATGCCGGTGTGCCAAAATATGTCGATGGCCATATCCATTACAACGGCACCCCCGATCTGATGGCCGACTACGCGGTTCTGGCGCGCGATGCCGGGGCCAGCATCATCGGCGGTTGCTGCGGCACCATGCCGGAACATCTGTCTAAGATGCGGGCGGCGCTGGAAAATACCCCGCGCGGCGAGAAACCGACATTGGCGCAGATCGCGGCCCTTGTCGGCCCGTTTTCCTCGGACAGCGACGGCACCGGCGGCGATGACGGCGGAGCGCGCCGCGAAAGACGCGGACGCCGCCGTTAACTGATCCGGTGCGTCGGAATGTGGAACCGGAATGTCGCAAAAGCCGCAGTTAAAAACCCGTGCGGGCGATAGTTCCAATTAAGCTTCCATCGCCACGCGCGACTTTCACAGGACCACGCCCATGTCTGACGATCAAGACGATATCATCCTTTCCGAACTCGATGACGAGGAACTGGTCCTGCAAATGCATGACGACCTTTACGATGGTCTGAAGGAAGAGATCACCGATGGGGTCAATATCCTGCTGGAGCGCGGCTGGGGTCCTTACGACGTTCTGACCAAGGCGCTGGTCGAAGGTATGCGGATCGTCGGGATCGACTTCCGCGACGGTATTCTGTTCGTTCCCGAGGTTCTGCTGGCCGCCAACGCAATGAAGGCGGGCATGGCGATCCTGAAGCCCTTGCTGGCGGAAACCGGTGCGCCGCGCATGGGCCGCATGGTGATCGGCACGGTCAAGGGCGATATTCACGACATCGGCAAGAACCTGGTCACCATGATGATGGAAGGTGCCGGGTTTGAGGTGAAGGATCTGGGCATCAACAACCCGGTTGACAATTATCTTGAGGCCCTGGCCACCGAAGATGCCGATATTCTGGGCATGTCGGCGCTTTTGACCACGACAATGCCCTATATGAAGGTCGTCATTGACACGATGGTTGAAAAAGGTCTGCGCGATGATTTCGTCGTGATGGTCGGCGGCGCGCCCCTGAACGAGGAATTTGCCAAGGCGATCGGTGCCGATGCCTATTGCCGCGATGCGGCGGTTGCGGTGGAAACCGCCAAGGCGTTCATGCTGAAAAAGCACAACCGCGTCAGCGCCTGAACAAAGGCAGCGACCGTTGCTTGCAAAGGCCCCTTGCGGGGCCTTTTCTTTTGCCGTGCAAAGACCCAGATAGGGGGTGGAGGTTCCAATGCCCTTTGCCAAATTCGCAACTTTGTTCGCCATGGTGTTTCTGGCCGCGATGCTGACGGTTGGGGGTGGGGCGGTGCTGGGGGCCGCAAGCGGTATGCCGGATCTGAACGCCGCGACCTTCGCGCCCCTGTTCGTGGTGATCTGGCTGGCCGTGCAACTGCGGCAACGGTGGCGCAAGTAACCGCCGTCGCGTCGCTTTGCGCTGGAACCCTTGCATGATCCGGTGCAGATTGATGCGATGAACCAGACGGACCAGATACCGGATGACGCTACGCTGACCGAAGTGGGCGCTGACCTGACCGGCCCTGCACCGGCGCGCATCCTGTTGCTGGCTTGTGGTGCGCTGGCGCATGAGGTTCTGGCGCTGAAGCGGGCGAATGGCTGGGATCATATGGACCTGACCTGTCTGCCGGCCAAGTTGCATCTCTATCCCGAAAAGATCGTTGGGGCCGTGACCGAGGCGGTTGAAAAGCACCGGGCCGATTATGCGGAAATATTTGTGCTATATGCGGATTGCGGCACCGGCGGCCTGCTGGCGGCAAAATGCGCCGACCTTGGGGTGGAAATGCTGGCCGGGCCGCATTGTTATTCCTTTTTTGAAGGCAACGACGCCTTTGCCGGGCATGACGAGGAAATCACCGCCTTTTACCTGACGGATTTTCTGGTGCGCCAGTTTGACGCCTTCATCTGGAAACCGATGGGTTTGGACCGGCATCCCGAATTGCGGGACATGTATTTCGGCAATTACACCAAACTGGTCTATCAGGCGCAGATCAAGGACCCGGCGCTGCTGGCCAAGGCACAGGATCACGCGGCGCGGTTGGGGCTGGCGTTTGAATACCGTTTCACCGGTTATGGCGATCTGGCGGTCGCGCTTGCCGGGCGGGCCTGACGCGGGTCTTTTGACGCCGAACGAACCCATAAGGTCGCGGGTTGCCGATCTTCGTTGACAGTCCCATTGGCAGGTCGTACTGAGATTGCGAATTATTCGCAATTATACCCCCGGACAGAATGCAAACCGATCCGCCCCGACTGGCTTCGTTGCCCGAAGTCCACGCCAGCGTGGAGGTCAAAGGCACCGGCTTTTTCCGGCGGCTGTTGTCCTTTGTCGGCCCCGGTTATCTGGTGGCGGTCGGCTATATGGACCCCGGCAACTGGGCGACGTCGCTGGCCGGGGGGTCGTCCTTTGGCTATACGCTTTTGTCGGTCATCCTGATTTCAAACATCATGGCGATCCTGTTGCAGGCGCTGGCGGTCCGGCTGGGCATTGCCGGCGGGCGGGATCTGGCGCAGGCCTGCCGCGAGGCCTATTCCCGGCCTTATGGCCTGATGTTATGGGTGCTGGCGGAAGGCGCCATCATTGCCACCGATCTGGCCGAGGTCATCGGCACCGCAATTGCAATCAATCTGTTGTTTCAAATTCCCATGTCGATCGGTGTGGTGCTGACGGCGCTGGATGTGTTTCTGATCCTGTGGCTGCAGGGCAGGGGGTTTCGCAAGGTCGAGGCGATGGTGATTGCCCTGACAACGGTTATCGCGATTTGTTTCATCTTTGAGATGATCTATGCCAGCCCCGATTGGGGCGCGGTCCTGTCGGGCTATATTCCGCAAAGCGATATCCTGAAATCGCCTGCCATGCTCTATATCGCGCTTGGGATCATCGGGGCGACGGTGATGCCGCATAATCTATATCTGCATTCCGCCATTGTGCAGACCCGCAGGGTGGAACAGACCACCGACGGGCGCAAACAGGCGATCAGAATGGGGGTGATCGACAGTTCGGTCGCCCTGATGTTCGCGCTGTTCATCAATTCGGCCATTCTTATTCTGGCGGCGG
>JAURMY010000381.1 GCA_030830465.1 Alphaproteobacteria bacterium | reverse complement strand
AGGGAACCGCCTATAAAGGCAAAGCGGTGGTCTTGCTGACGGTGCGCAAGGCAAATGAGGAATGCATCTGCGCCACCCCCGGCAAGCGCGCCAGATGCTGCCGGTGTATCCGGGCAAAATCATCCGTGTCCCGCGCCACCACTTTCAGAAGGTAATCCGCCGTGCCCGCCATCAAGAAACATTCCAGCACATCGGGGATCCGCGCGACCTCTTTTTCGAACGCCTCCAGAACCTCATCGGCCTGACCTGACAAGGTGATCTCGACAAAAACCGTGGTGCGCCGATCAACCTCGCGCGGGTCCAACAGCGCCACATAGCCGGTGATCACCCGGTTCTTTTCCAACAACTGCACCCGCCGGTGACAGGCCGAGGCCGACAGGTTGATCCGCTCTGCCAGCTCTGCGTTCGACATCCGGCCGTGTTTTTGCAAAGCCACCAGAATCCGACGATCTGTTTCGTCAATTTCCATATTTTCGAATATCCTTTCGAGAAATAGATAATTATTCGCAGAACTTACCACAATTGATGGGCAGAGTCAGGCAAAAAAGCAAAGCAATTCTTTTGCACATGGGCCAGATTGCCACGAAATGGCATATAGGGGAGACTACCATGCTGATCGGATGCCCGAAAGAAATCAAGAACCAGGAATACCGCGTCGGCATGACACCCGCCGCCGCCCAAGAGGCGATCGCCCGCGGCCATAAAGTCATCATCGAAAAGAACGCCGGCACCGGCGCCGGTTTCACCGATGCGCAATATATCGCTGTTGGTGCCGGCATCGTTGACACCGCCGCCGAGATTTTCGCCAAAGCCGACATGGTTGTGAAGGTGAAAGAACCCCAACCGGTTGAGCGCAAACAACTGCGCGAAGGCCAGATCCTGTTCACCTATCTGCACCTGGCCCCCGATCCGGAGCAAACCAAAGACCTGCTGGCATCCGGCGTGACCGGGATCGCCTATGAAACCGTCACCGACCGCGCCGGCGGCCTGCCGCTGCTGGCCCCGATGTCCGAAGTGGCCGGCAAACTGGCGCCGCAGGTTGGCGCCTGGACCCTGCAAAAGGCCAATGGCGGCCGCGGCGTGCTGCTGGGCGGTGTGCCGGGCGTTGGTCCGGCCCGCGTTGTCGTCATCGGCGGCGGTGTGGTCGGCACCCATGCGGCCCGCGTCGCTGCCGGAATGGGCGCGAATGTGACCGTTCTGGACATGTCCCTGAACCGGATGCGCTATTTGGATGACGTGTTCGGCCACCAGTTCAAAACCCGTTACGCATCCAAAGGCAACACCCACGAACTGATCGCCCGCGCCGATATGGTGATCGGCGCCGTTCTGGTCCCCGGTGCCGCCGCCCCGAAACTGGTCAGCCGCGCCGACCTGGCCATGATGCAGCCCGGTGCCGCCATCGTGGATGTGGCCATCGACCAGGGCGGCTGTTTTGAAACCAGCCACGCCACAACCCATGACGACCCGATCTATGAGGTCGACGGCATCATGCATTATTGCGTCGCCAACATGCCGGGCGCAGTGGCCCGCACCTCGACCATCGCGCTGGGCAATGCGACCATGCCCTTCATGCTGGCACTGGCCGACAAAGGCTGGAAACAGGCCTGCGCTGACGATCAGCACCTACTGAACGGCCTTAACGTCCACGCCGGTAAACTGACCTATTTCGCGGTCGGTGAAGCCCTTGGCATGGACGTGATTTCACCCGCGCTGGTGCTGAAGCAGTAACAACCGGCCAACGCATTTCAAAAGGCCCGCTCGTTTGGCGGGCCTTTTTACGCCAACCTACTTCTTCAGCGCATCCCGAATTTCCAACAAAACGTCCAGCTCGCTCGGCCCTTTGGGGGCGGCGGGGGCGGCTTCTTCTTCCTTCATCGCGGCGTCTTTTATCTTGTTCACCGTTCTGACCAGCATGAAGACCACAAAGGCGATGATCAGGAAATTGATCACCGCATTGATGAAACTGCCATAGTTGAACGACGCTGCCTCGGCCCCCTCGCCCAGCGCGACTTTCAGGCCCGAGAAATCCAGCCCCCCGGTGAACAGCGAAATAATCGGGTTGATCAGATCATCGACCATCGACTTCACAATCGCGGTGAACGCCGCGCCAACGATGATCCCCACGGCCATGTCCATGACATTGCCCTTGGCGATGAAATTACGAAACTCTTTTAACATGGCGGGGCCCCCTCTTTTTGTTTGTACCGGAATCCTGACGCAGGGGTGCGACGAAATCAAGCCGTTTGCAGATATCGGGGCGGAACACCTGTTCTTACCGCCCTTGGATCCCTAAGTTGTCTTCACAGACAAAATCAACGGACCGGACATCCCATGACCAGCCTTGCACATTTCCCGATCACGAAACGCTGGCCGGCACAGCATCCCGACCGCATCCAGCTTTATTCGCTGACCACACCCAACGGCGTGAAAGTCTCGATCGCGCTTGAGGAAATGGGCCTGCCCTATGAGGCACATCTGGTGGATTTCGCCAACAGCGATCAGATGACCCCGGAATTTCTGTCCCTGAACCCCAACAACAAGATCCCCGCGATCATTGATCCCGACGGCCCGAACGGTCAGCCGATCGGACTGTTTGAAAGCGGCGCGATCCTGCTGTATCTGGCTGAAAAGTCAGGTAAATTTCTGTCGGCCGACCCTGAAAAACGTTATAAAACCATCCAATGGCTGATGTGGCAGATGGGCGGTCTGGGGCCGATGTTCGGCCAGCTTGGCTTTTTCACCAAATTCGCCGGCAAAGCCATCGAAGACCCGCGCCCCCGCCAGCGCTATATTGAGGAGAGCGAGCGTCTGCTCGGCGTGCTGGAGGACCGTCTGGACGGGCGAGACTGGGTGATGGGCGAATATTCTATCGCCGACATGGCGATTGCACCATGGCTGCGCAACCTGATCGGCTCTTACGAGGCCGGGCCACTGGTGGATTGGGACGATCTGAAGAACGTTCCCGCCTATCTGGACCGGTTCCTGGCCCGTCCGGCGGTTCAGCGTGGCCTTGTCAGTCCGAAGCGGCCCTAAAGCCGCCCCTCAAGCACATAGCGCAGCATCCGGACCACCTGTTCCGGGCGCTCGGCCACCGCCAGCGCCGCCGCATCCACCTCTTTCAACGCATGCTGATGGTCGGCCCCGTGCAACACGATCAGCGATTTGCCCAACGCCGCCGCATAGCCCGCATCAAAGGCCGCGTTCCATTGCTTGTATTTGTCGCCGAACCGAACCACCACCACGTCGGCCGCGCTGATCCCCTTGCGGGTGCGGATCGCATTCAGGCTGGCCCCCTTGCGGTCATGCCAAAACTTGTCCGGCTCCGCCCCCAGAATGTCCACGCCGCAATCATCCGACGCCGCATGATCGGTCACTGGCCCGGAAAACACCACATCCAAACCCTTGGCCCCGTTGATGATCTGATCGCGCCAGTCGGTGTGAATCTCGCCCGACAGATATACGTTCAACGTCATTTCAAGCCCTCCAGCAATCCGCCCACATGTTCAGCGATGGCAAGGCAGCTTGTCAAACCGGGGCTTTCAAAGCCGAACAGATTGACCAGACCGTCAATGCCGTGCTGGGCGGGGCCCTGAAATTCCAGTTCGCGTTTCTTTTCGCCCGGCCCCCAGATACGCGGGCGAATGCCGGATGTGTCGGCGTGAAGCGCGCCTTCCGGCAGGCCGGGCCAATATTCCCGAACCGCGGCTTCAAACACCCCCAGCAGGTCAGGGTTCACGCGGTAATCCACCTGATCGACCCATTCCATATTGGGGCCGAATTTCACCCGCCCGTCCAGTTCCTGAACCGAATGAATGCCCAATGACCCGACCAGCGGCATCGGATAAATCAACGCCGAAAACGGCGACTTGCCGGAAATCGCGAAATAGCTGCCTTTGGCAAGGTTCTTGGTCGGCACAAAGGACGGGTCCAGCGCGTCAATCCCGCGCGCCACGTCCCAAGCCCCCAAAGCCGCCGCATTCACCAGATTGCGACAGGCCACAACCGTACCGGCGGCGTCACCGACCTCAATTTCAAAGCCGCCGGCCACTTTTCGCGCCGCGCGGAACGGCGCGTTCAGCGCCAGCATCGCGCCAGCGGCTTCGGCTTCGCCCAACAGCGACCGCATCAGACCGACCGCATCCACAATCCCGCTGGAGGGAGACACCATCGCGCCCGCCCCGGCAACCGCCGGTTCAAGGTCGCGCATTTCCTCGGCCGAAATCACATAGAGATCGTCAAGCCCGTTCGCCGCGCCCCGCGCCACCAGTTCATGCAGTTCCGGCACCTTGTCACGTGTCGGGGCCACCGTCAGCTTGCCGCACCGCGCATGCCCGACATGGCGGGTCGCGCAGTAATCATAGAGCATCTTTTTGCCCTTCAGGCACAAAACCTGCTGATCCGTTCCACGCTGATAATAGATCCCGGCATGGATCACTTGCGAATTGCGCGACGAGGTGTGCAGCCCGATCGCCGCTTCGGCCTCCAGGATCAAGACCTCATGTCCCCGCACCGCCAGATGCCGCGCTATCGCCAGGCCGATCACCCCCGCGCCAACCACGACCGTTTGAACCTGATCCATCTTGCGCTTCTCTTTTGCCCAAATACTCATACCGCTGCGCCTTTGGGGCGCAGCTTAAAGGTCGCGGCGCCGCAGGCGCCTCCGCAAGGTCACCCCCGCAGAACGCCGCCGGTCGCTTTGGCCACCTTGTCGATGATCTTGGCGGATACGGCCTCGATGTCCTTGTCGGTCAGGGTCGCCGCGCGCGGTT
>JAURMY010000380.1 GCA_030830465.1 Alphaproteobacteria bacterium | reverse complement strand
GATTTTGATGGTCATGGGAGTCTCCGCGAGATATTAGCGATACCGTTAGCGCTAACATCTCGCGGAGACTCCCATGACCATCAAAATCGGCATCAACGGCTTTGGCAGAATTGGGCGCTGTGTTTTGCGTGCGCTTCTGGAAAATGGCGTGACAGACTTGGAGGTGGTCGCCATCAACGACCTTGCGGCGCCGCAGTCCCTGGCGATGCTGCTGAAATATGATTCGATCCACGGCAGGCTGAACCTGCCGGTTGAGGTCGAGGGCAACATGTTGCGGGTCGGCAAGAACCTGATCCGGATGTCCGCACTGCGCAACCCCGAAGACCTGCCCTGGCAGGACGTGGACATCGCCTTTGAATGCACGGGCTTTTTCACCAGCCGCGACAAGGCGGCGCTGCACCTGAAGAACGGATCCCGCCGGGTGCTGATTTCGGCGCCCGGCGCAGCGGTTGACCGGACCGTGGTGTTTGGTGTCAACCACCAGGACCTGACCCGCGACGACATCATCGTGTCCAACGCCTCTTGCACCACCAATTGTCTGGCGCCGGTTGCGATGGTTCTGGATCGGGCCTTTGGTATTCAGACCGGTTACATGACGACCATCCATTCCTATACCGGCGACCAGCCTTCGCATGACAGCGATCACCGTGATCCTTACCGCGCCCGCGCGGCTGCGATCTCCATGGTGCCGACATCGACGGGGGCCGCCAAAGCGATTTCCGAAGTGCTGCCGCAGCTCAAGGGCCGGCTGGAAGGGTCCGCCATCCGGGTGCCAACCCCCAATGTCTCGTTGGTGGATCTGGTGTTCATGCCCAAGCGGCCCGCCACCAAAGAAACCGTGAACGCCGTCATGCGCGAGGCCAGCACCGGGCCGCTTGCCGGCGTTCTGTCCTATGCGCCTGATCCGATGGTCTCGGTTGATTTCAACCACGACCCCCACTCATCCTGTTTTGCGCCGGAACAGACCAGCGTGACCAAGGAAGGCATGGTTCGCATCGTCAGTTGGTATGACAATGAATGGGGCTTTTCCAACCGGATGATTGACACCGGCCGGGTCATGGGATCGCTTGACGCAGCCCGCTCCGGCCCCGTAGACCCGTTGCAAAACGTGGTTCACGCCGCTGAATAGGAGTATGCGTTCATGACCTCCCGAGTCATCCCGGTTTCCGCGTTTGATCTGGTTATTTTCGGCGCGACCGGGGATCTGGCCGAACGCAAGATTTTTCCGGGCCTGTTTCACCGCTTCGTTTCGGGCCAGATGCCGCAAACCGGGCGGATCATCGGCTCGGCCCGCTCGGTGATGGACGACGAAAGTTTCCGCGCCAGCATCGGGGCCGCATTGGAACGCCATGTTCTGGCCGAGGACAGACCAGCCGAGCAGGTTGCCGCCTTTCTGTCCTGCCTGCGCTATGTTCCGGTGGATGCCAAAGGCGACAACGGCTGGGAAGACCTTGCCGCCGTCCTGCGGGCGGATGTCATCCGCGCCTTTTATCTGTCGGTCGCCCCTTCGCTGTTTGGCCCGATCGCCCGCCGCCTGAACCGGTTTGGCATCTCGACCAGGGACAGCCGTATCGTGGTTGAAAAACCCTTCGGGCATGATCTGGACTCGGCCCATGTGCTGAACGCCGAATTGCGCAGCTGTTTTGCCGAGCATCAGATCTATCGGATCGACCATTATCTGGGCAAGGAAACCGTTCAGAACCTGATGGCTTTGCGCTTTGCCAATGCCCTGTTTGAACCCCTGTGGAACAGCCAGCATATCGACCATGTGCAGATCACCGTGGCCGAGGATCTGGGGGTTGCCGGGCGTGGCGAATATTACGACCATTCCGGCGCCATGCGCGATATGGTGCAGAACCACCTGATGCAGCTTTTGTGCCTGACAGCGATGGAGCCGCCTTCGCGGTTTGAACCGAATGCGGTGCGCGACGAAAAGCTGAAGGTGATCCGCGCGCTGGACCCGGTGCCCGCCACCGATATCGTGCGCGGCCAGTATCGCGCCGGGCGCGATGGGGCATCCTATCTGGCGGATGCCGGCAACAAAGACAGCCGCACCGAAAGTTTTGTGGCAATGAAGCTGCATATTTCAAACTGGCGCTGGGCCGGAACGCCGTTCTATCTGCGCACGGGCAAGCGGTTGCGCGCAAGGCTTAGCGAAATCTCGATCATTTTCCGCGACCCGCCGCATTCGATCTTTCCGAAAGAGGAAAACCGGCGCGGCAATGCCTTGATCATCCGTCTGCAACCCAATGAAGGCATCACCCTGCGGATGACCATCAAGGATCCCGGCCCCGGCGGCATGCGCCTGACCGAGGTGCCGCTGGACATGACCTTTGCCGAAGCGCTGGGTGCGGATGCCGAAGCGCCGGACGCCTATGAGAGGTTGATCATGGATGTGATCCGGGGCGACCAGACCTTGTTCATGCGCGGCGATGAGGTCGAGGCCGCCTGGGAATGGCTTGACCCGATCACGGCCGAATGGGAATCGGGCCGGACAAGGCCCGCGCAATACGATGCCGGATCGTCAGGCCCCGAAGACGCCCTGATGTTGATGCATCGCGACGGCCGGCGCTGGCGCGGGATCGGGGACTGATGTCGCGTCTGGTGGAATATCTGAACGCCGCGCTGATGGCACAGGGGCTTGCCGCCCTTGTCGCCGGTGAGCTTGCAACGGCGCTCAGCACGGGCGGCAAGGCAAGCCTTGCGGTTCCGGGCGGCACCACCCCCGCCGGGTTCCTGCGCGCCCTTTCGGTGGCCAATATCGACTGGGCCGGGGTTTCTGTCCTGCTGACGGATGAACGCGATGTGCCCGAAAGCTCAACCCGGTCCAACACCCGGCTGCTGCGCGAAACCCTGTTGCAGAACAAGGCTGCCACCGCCCGGCTTGTGCCGCTGCGGTCTGATCCGCCGGACGCAGCCAAAATCAGCAAAGGCATCCGCGCGGCGCTGCCGCTGGATATCTGCGTTCTGGGCATGGGTGCTGACGGCCATATCGCCAGCCTGTTTCCCAAAGCCGACCGGCTGAACGCGGCGCTGGCGGCTGACTGCCCCGATGTGATCCTGCCGCTGCGGGCCGAGGCTGCGTCTGAACCGCGTCTGACCCTGACCGCCCCGGTGATCGAAGGGGCCCGGCATATTCACCTGTTGATCGCAGGTCCGGCCAAAATGGCCGCCTTGCTGCGGGCCGAACAGCCGGGTCCGGTCGCCAGCGCGCCGGTGCGCCTGATCCTGACCCGCCCCGATCTGACCATTCACTATTCAAAAGAGGTTCCGGCATGAGCAGGCTGAACGACACCATCGCCCGCGTCACCGACCGGATCATCGCCCGCAGCGCCCCGTTTCGCGGCCCCTACCTTGACCGGATGCAGGCGGCCCGGCTGAAAGGCCCCGCGCGCGCGCATCTGGGATGCTCGGGACAGGCCCATGCCTATGCCGGGGCCGGGGTCGATCAGGCCGCCATGGCGACGAAATCCGCTGGCAATCTGGGCATCATCACCACCTATAACGACATGCTGTCGGCCCATCAGCCGTTTGAGCATTACCCAGAAATGATCCGTCAGGCTGCCCGCGACATCGGTGCAACGGCGCAGGTGGCGGGCGGGGTTCCGGCTATGTGCGATGGCGTTACCCAGGGCGAACCGGGCATGGAACTAAGCCTGTTCAGCCGCGACCTGATCGCCATGGCGGCTGGAATCGCGCTGACCCACAACACCTTTGACGCCACGGTTTATCTGGGCGTCTGCGACAAGATCGTGCCGGGACTGGTGATCGCGGCGCAAAGCTTTGGCCATTTGCCGGCGGTCTTCCTGCCCGCCGGGCCGATGACCTCGGGCCTGTCAAACGAAGGCAAATCCGAAGTGCGCCAACGCTTTGCCGCAGGCGAGGCCAGCCGCGAAGAACTGATGGCCGCCGAGATGGCGTCATATCACGGCCCGGGAACCTGCACCTTTTACGGCACCGCCAACACCAACCAGATGTTGATGGAACTGATGGGCCTGCACCTGCCCGGCGCCAGCTTTGTGAACCCCGGCACGCCCTTGCGCGACGCCCTGACCATCGCGGGTGCACAGCGCGCACTGGAACTGTCGGCGCTTGGCGACGATTACTTGCCGGTGTGCCGGATACTGGACGAAAAAGCCTTTGTGAACGGCATCGTCGGGCTGAACGCCACCGGCGGGTCGACCAACCTGCTGATCCATCTGATCGCCATGGCGCGGGCGGGCGGCATTCTGCTGGACTGGCAGGATTTCTCGGACCTTTCGGCGGTCACGCCACTGTTGGCACGGGTCTATCCGAACGGGCTGGCGGATGTGAACGCCTTTCATGCGGCCGGCGGGCTTGGCTATCTGATCTGCCAGCTTTTGCAGGCCGGATTGCTGCATCCCGACACGATGACTGTCGCGGGGCAAGGGCTTGATCTTTATACTCAGGACCCGAAACTGCGGGCCGGGAAACTGCATTGGCAGCCGGGCACAGACTTCAGCCTGAACGACCGCATCCTGCGAAAGGCAGCTGAACCGTTTCAGGCGACCGGCGGCCTGAAACGCCTGTCGGGCAACCTGGGGGCCGCCGTGATCAAGGTGTCGGCGGTCGCGCCGGAACACCATGTCGTTGAGGCCCCGGTGCAGGTGTTTGAGGATCAGGAGGCCGTCAAGGCGGCCTTCAAAGCGGGCGATTTGAACCGCGACGTGATCGTGGTTGTGCGCTTTCAGGGCCCCAAGGCCAATGGGATGCCGGAATTGCACGGTCTGACCCCGGTTTTGAAACTGTTGCAGGCACGCGGCCATAAAGTGGCCCTGGTGACCGACGGGCGCATGTCCGGCGCATCGGGCACCGTCCCCGCCGCCATCCACCTCAGCCCCGAAGCCTTGGACGGCGGCATGATTGCCCGGCTGAGCGACGGCGACATCATCCGGCTGGATGCCGCCGCCGGCCTTTTGGAGGTGCTGACACCCGGCGTTGACGACCGGCCCGTCGCCACACCCGACCTCAGCGCCAATGAAACCGGACTGGGGCGCGAATTGTTCGCCCTGTTCCGCCGCACAGTCAGCGCGCCCGAGGACGGCGCAACCATATTCGGAGCGAAACCATGACCCCCGCCCAAGCCAGCACACGCGCCCGCGAATATTGCGCCATCGCCCCGATCGTGCCGGTGCTGGTGGTCGACTCCGCCAGCCACGCCCGACCATTGGCCGAGGCGCTGATCGCGGGCGGCCTGCCAATGCTGGAGGTCACCCTAAGAACCCCGGCCGCTTTGGACGTGATCCGCGAAATGGCTGCGGTCAAGGGTGGTATCGTCGGGGCGGGTACAGTTCTGACCCTTGCTGATGTCGAGGCGGCCAAGGCGGCAGGGGCGAAATTTGCGGTGTCGCCCGGCGCCACGGATGCCCTTCTGGCGGCCTGCGAGGCCGCAGACCTGCCCCTGCTTCCCGGCGCCGCAACCGCCTCTGAGGCGATGCGCCTGCTGGAGCGCGGCTATGACATGTTGAAATTCTTCCCGGCGGAAAATATCGGCGGCGCACCGGCGTTGAAAGTTTTGGGCGCGCCCCTGCCGCCTTGGCCGCCTCGACAT
>JAURMY010000379.1 GCA_030830465.1 Alphaproteobacteria bacterium | reverse complement strand
TCGCCGCTATGTCGGCATTGGCACCTGTTTTGAATATGATTTGACGAAAGGCATACTGTCCACGGACACGGCCCTGCGCCCGCAGATGCCATATGGGGCCTCAAAAGCTGCGACATTTTTGGCGTTGAATGCCTGTCTGCCGGCGCTGGATGTCGAATTTGCCTGGTGCCGGATATTTTTCCTTCATGGCGAGGGCGAAGACCCGCGCAGGCTTGTGTCATATATCCGCGACAGACTGTCCAAAGGTCAGGTCGCCGACCTGACCGCCGGGGAGCAACAGCGGGATTATCTGGACGTGAAAGACGCCGCCGAGATGATTGTTGATACTGTGAACGGCAGGGTCAGCGGCGCCGTCAATATTTGTTCGGGCGTTGCGACCACGGTGCGCGAGTTGGCCGAAAAGATCGCGGATGAATACGGGCGAAGGGACTTGTTGCATTTCGGCGCGCGTGCACCCAATCAGGTCGATCCGCCCTGTATCCTGGGCGTGCGGTCGGCGTCAGACGCCTAGCCGCACTCGGGTCTGTTGCGCGTTGGGATCACAAAGCCGCTGGAACAGCCAAGCGCGCTTTGGCGGGGTCGCTTTGAGGGTCAGGTTGATATATCTAGAATTTGAACGCAACGCCGAAACAGCCGAGATCGCATTCAAGAATGCCGACAAAAGCACACACATTTGCAGTGGTTTACCTCTGCCGAAAGGTTAATCCGATCTGGAAATCGCGGGCCTTTCTTGATTCATATTTCAAATTCGATCCGGGGCCGGATTACCCGCTGTACTTCCTTCAAAAAGGTTATGCGCCGGGGGAGGTCTGCGACGCCCTGAAAGAATTACCCGCCAGCCAGCGGGACCGCGTGCGTTTATTGTGCATCACCGATGACGGCATGGACAAACAAGCCTATGCCAAGGCTTGTCGGCAAATCACTGCTTTCAGCCATTTGCTGATCATGAATTCCAATGCCATCATTCTGGGCCAGGGTTGGGAAAAGCTATATCAGACCGCTTTGGATGAAACCGACGGACGCGACCTGATCGGAGCGACCGGCAGTTGGGAGGCGATGACATCGTTGGGTGTTCGTTTTCCGAACCCGCATATCCGCACAAGCGCTTTTCTGGTCGATCGTCTGCGGTTCCTCGACTCCTACGGGCCGGTGGAGCGTCTTACAAAACGCGACAGCTATTTCATGGAATCCGGCCCGGACAGTCTGACCCGTCATTATATCGCCGCCGGCGACCGGGCGCTGGTTCTGGATCGCCATGGTCGTTTGCATGAGGTCGCGGATTGGGCGACTTCCCACACATACCGTGCGGGCAATCAGGAAAACCTGTTGGTGGGGGATTTGAAAACTTTCCGGTTCTTTTATCTGCTGAAACGCAATCGCCTGGAGATTTCACAACGCTGCTGGGGCGATCAGAAAAGTGCGACCGGTGGCTCATGGCTGACATGGTTGCCCTACCGGATCTGGTACAAGCATCTTTACTTGGGCTACCGTTTCAGATGGCTGATGCGTCTGACACAGCGTTTTCGCCCGGTCCGGTAAAGCGCCGGGGGCCGATCCATGGTTCCAACTTGCGAAACCGCGCCGGGCTTTGTATGACGCCTGCATCGGATCAGGCCAAATCCCACGGGGACCGGTCGCAACAAAAGCAGTGACGAGATGCAAAACGCCCCGAGCCCCGCGGAAAAAGGCGCACCGCGCGTGACGGTGGGCATGCCCGTTTTCAATGGCGCGAAACTGTTGCGGGACACGCTGGAAAATCTTGAGCGGCAAAGCTTTGGCGACTTTCAGGTGTTTATCTGCGACAACGGTTCCACCGACGCAACGCCCGAGATTTGCCAGGACTTCGCCAGGCGGGACTCGCGGTTTCATCATATGCGCAGCGACGTCAATATCGGTGCCTTGCCGAATTTCTTTAAGGCCCGCGATCAGGGGACGACACCGCTTTTCATGTGGCGCGCTTTTGATGACGTGGCCGACGACAATTACATCGAGGAACTGGTCAAGGTGCATGACCGCGACCCCGGCACGCTTTTGGCCACGTGTGATGTCTATCGCGACGGCTCGCCCGGCACCCCGCAGCGGTTTTACCCATATACCGTGCCGACGGACGGCGCGCGTCTTGTGCGGCTTTACCGCCAGATGTTGCGCAATTCCGCCAGTTGGTATTACGGGCTGTGGCGGCATGACAGCCTGATCGAGATCACCGATGCGGTGCTGAAGGGCTATCAGGACGAATGGGCCTTTGATCAGCTGGTGCTGTTCGGGGTGGCCCTGAAGGATGGCGTGCGCGGCACCCGCACAACCACGTTCCATCAACGCAAGATCATCGAGACCCGTGACTATATTCCGCGCCCGAAACCCAGTTATGCGGTCATGTCCGGTCGGGTGTCACGCTTTGCCGCCACCGGGCAGGCGCTGCTGGCGGCCAGCGACCTGACCGCATCGCAAAAGGCGGTGATGCGGCTGATCATTCCATATTATGCCAGACGGCGTTGCCACAACATGTCCCGCTTGTTCAAGGCGCGGATCAAAGCGATGGTGTCGCCGGCCTGAACCGGAAACCGGCCCCGGGCTTCGTCAGGGGCGCATCCGCCGTTTGGCGTTCCAATGGCCGATCAAAGCCCGCAACCGGCCCATCCTGCGACCCCTTGAGCGGCCGGTATCCCCCCAGGCGCCGGCCTTCAGATGATATTGCGGCAGTCGGGCAATCAGGTCGTCCACCGTTTCGGTATCGGTGTTGAATTCCACCAGTTGCGCGGGCTTGTCAGCCATATAGGCGCGCAGGTCGGCCAGATGGCTGTCCCAGTCCCGCCGCCAGAAGGTGATGCAGTCGGCCTCGGTTTTCAGCCCGTTGGCGGCCATATACATTTGCAGAAACGTACCGTGCCCGTGTTTCAGCCGCGACCTGATCCAGTTCTCGCGGTCGCGGTGGTTCAGCAAGAGGATCGTTCCGGGATAATCCGCCAGAATCCGGCGAAAATCCTTGAACGCCTCATAAGTCTCGCCCATGGTCTGGGACATCAGGTCGGCATAAAATACGTGCTGATCGAAACCCGCGAACACCTTGCGCCCGGCCTTTATGTTGGCGCGCATCAGCAAGGCGATGTTGCGGCTGGGCCGGAACAGCGACTTGAATTTGTGATGCGCCGCAGCGTGGCCTGAACCTGCGAACAGATCGGTCAGGCTGCGCGTGGCACATTTGTTAAAGCCGACCTGAACGACCTTGGGCAAGTTTTCGGGCATTTGGATCTCGGTTGGTAAGTCGCGCCCATTCTTTCGATATTTTTGACCGGGTCAACCGAACCTATTGGCCCGATGCTGCCTTTCGGTTGCAGACATAGCGCAGGATCATGTCAACGGCGCGGCCCCTAAGCGCACCCTGCCCCGCATCGGAATAAAGCGCATCGCCAAACAGGGCCGAAAAGGTCGGCCGGTTTGACACATTGAAAAAGCTGAGCGCCGAAATCTGCCAGTGCAACTCGACCGGGTCGAGATCGGCCCGGAATGTTCCGGCGGCCTGACCGCGCCGGATGATATCGGCCAGTTTGTCGATGGCCGCGTTGTTCATGGCTGCGATCATCTCGGATTGTTTCAGGTAAGCCGCGTTGTGGATATTCTCGATCATCACCATGCGGATGAAATCCGGATTGCGCCGGTGGTGATCAAAGGTAAACGACACCAGCCGTTCCAAGGCCTTGTCCGGCGACAAACCGCCAAGTTCAAGCGCCCCCTCGCCGCCGCGAACCTTGGC
>JAURMY010000378.1 GCA_030830465.1 Alphaproteobacteria bacterium | reverse complement strand
CCGCCAAGGCGACGCTTGCACTGGCCCGCGCACCCGACCCTTTGGTCGATTTGCCGGGCCGCGCGCGGGGCAAATTGTCGATCATCGGGATCGGGCCGGGGCAGCATTCCTGGCGGACACCCGAGGCCTCTGCTTTGGTGGCCGAGGCCGGGGAACTGGTGGGCTACGGTCTTTATATTGATCTGCTTGGGCCATTGGCTTTTGGCAAGAAACGCGCGGACTTTCCGCTGGGTGGCGAAGAGGACCGGTGTCGCTATGCGCTGGAACAGGCGGGCAAGGGGGCGAATGTGGCGTTGATCTGCTCGGGTGATGCCGGGATCTATGCGATGGGCGCGTTGGTTTTCGAACTGTTGGATCGCGGACCGGATCAGCATGGCGTGTCGGATGCGGCGCGGCGGGTCGAGGTGGTTTCAACGCCCGGCGTGTCCGCCTTGCAAGGGGCGGCGGCGCGGGCCGGGGCGCCATTGGGGCATGATTTTTGCGCGATTTCCCTGAGCGATCTTTTGACCCCACGGGCGGATATCCTGAAACGGCTGAAAGCCGCCGCAGAGGGAGATTTCGTGATTGCCTTTTACAATCCGGTGTCAATGCGCAGGCGAACCCTGCTGGCCGAAGCCCGCGATATCCTTTTGCAGCATCGGCCAGCGGATACGCCGGTGATGCTGGCCAGTTCTTTGGGACGGCCCGAGGAGCATCTGCGCTATCGCCGTCTCGCGGATCTGGAAGTGGACGAGGTGGATATGCTGACGGTGGTTCTGGTCGGGTCCAGCCATTCGCGCTTGGCGCAACTGGGCGAGGGGCCGCGCATGTATACGCCGCGCGGTTATGCGCGCAAGATCGACGGGGATCTGGCATGAGCGGGGCCTCCCGCCCAAAGGCGAACGGGGTTCGCTTTGGTTGGGCCGGGCAAAGGGGGCGTCGCCCCCTTTGTATCCCCCGGGATATTTTTCGAACAAAGAAGGCAGGACGTTGATATGACAGTTTATTTTATCGGTGCGGGCCCGGGGGATCCGGATTTGATCACGGTGAAGGGACGGCGGCTGATTGAGGCATGTCCGGTCTGTTTGTTTGCGGGCTCTTTGGTGCCCGAGGCGGTTGTGGCCTGTGCGCCTGCGGGGGCAAGGGTGTTGGACACGGCGGTGATGACGCTTGAGGACACCCACCGCGAGATCGTGTCAGCGCATGGTTTGGGGCAGGATGTGGCGCGGGTCCATTCGGGCGATCCGTCGCTTTACGGGGCGATTGCCGAGCAGATCAGAAAGCTGAAAACAGAGAATATTCCGTTTGAGATCGTGCCGGGTGTGTCGGCCTATGCGGCGGCGGCGGCGGCGATGGGGCAGGAACTGACAGTGCCGGAAGTGGCGCAGAGCCTTGTGTTAACCCGCATGTCCATGCAGTCGACAGGGATGCCGCAAGGCGAGACTTTGGAAAATTTCGGCCGCACCGGTGCGACCCTTGTGATCCATCTGGCGGTGCGCAATATGCGCGAGATTGAACGGCAGTTGGTGCCGCTATACGGGGCGGATTGTCCGGTGGTGGTGGCCTATCGGGTGGGCTGGCCGGATCAGATGATCTTGCGGGGCACGCTTTCGGATATTCGCAAGAAGGTGCGGGCAGAGAAAATCACCCGCACAGCCTTGATTTTTGTCGGGCCGGGCATGGCAGAGTCACAAGATTTTGTGGATTCGGCCTTGTATGATCCAAAGAAGCCCCACGTGTTGCGCCCTGTGGCCGGGGTTGACCTGGTAGAGCCGCACAACACCTGAAACTTTTAGGAAAGTTTCGCTTGAACGAATCACTTTTTGCCTTTCGACTGACCTGCGGGACTGGGGGAAGTGCGATGATTCATGATTTACCGGAAGAGGTCCTTAAAGGGCTGCATCAGGCGCGGCTGCGCGATCTGGGCCGAAAGAACCGGCTGCGGGTGCATGTGGGTGAGGAAACCTATACGATTCTAAGGCTTTGGGATAACGGGTTTTCTTTGGATTCCGAAACCGCGCCGCATATCCGTGGGTTTGTCGATATCTATGACAGCGGCAAGCAATTGTATCAGTGCCTGGTGATGTGTTCCTCGGTCGAAAACGGCGAGCGGATTTATGAATTCAAGCGCCACACCGCCGCGATGGAAGAGGCACCACTGGACTATTGGCGCGACGAAAACGCCCCGGTGGCCTTGCTGAATTAACCGTTACCCCGGTGATTTCGGGCCTCTTTGCCAAGGCGGCATAAAGCGGTTGGCCGGGCGCCATTTTGCGTCTGCTCAATACTTACCGGCAAAATCAACGCGGCAAAAGGTTAGCGCCGGCCAGAAGCAACCAGGTCAATTTCCTGTCTCGATGCGGCTTTCCGGTCATTTCTCTGGCAATTTTTCGAATTTCCTTCGAAAAATGTGAAAATTACGCAGGATTGTTCCGCAAACCTTGCGCTGGACGGCGAAAATAACCAAGACATCCCAATCCGGTCTGATAAACAGACCGGAATCACGCTTGAAGGGGGCTTTTCATGATCCAGACACCATATCTTTTGTTCCTCGGCGACGCGCCGGACGGTTTGGCCGCAAAGGTTGCACAGGGCATCAAGGACTGGCGGCCGGATGCCAGCGTCGGACAGTTCCGCATGGAAGGCTGCAAAGCGGATATGAAATTGCCCGACATGACGCTGGCCGAGGCCAAGGCCGCCGGGGCAAAGACCTTGGTGATCGGGGTTGCGAACCGGGGCGGGGTGATCTCGAACGCCTGGAAAAAGGTCCTGGTCGAAGCGCTGGAAATGGGGTTTGACATCGCCTCGGGCCTGCACAACCTGCTGGCGCATGAGGGCGAACTGGTAGCGGCGGCGCAAACCCACGGCTGCACGCTTCATGATGTGCGTATTCCGAATGTCACCTATCCGATCGCCAACGGCAAAATCCGGTCGGGCAAGCGCTGTCTGGCGGTGGGCACGGATTGTTCTGTCGGCAAGATGTATACGGCCATCGCGATGGAGCGGGAAATGCACCAGCGCGGCATGAAGGCGACATTCCGCGCGACCGGTCAGACCGGCATTCTGATCACCGGATCAGGCGTGCCACTGGATGCGGTGATTGCCGATTTCATGGCCGGAGCGGTGGAATATCTGACGCCTGACAATGACGACGATCACTGGGACCTGATCGAGGGGCAGGGCTCGCTTTACCATGTGTCCTATTCCGGGGTGACAATGGCGCTTGTGCATGGGGGGCAGCCCGATGCGCTGATCCTGTGCACCGAACCGACGCGGGCGCATATGCGCGGCCTGCCGGAATATCAGCAGCCCAGCCTTGAGGAATTGCGCGACACGGCGCTGACATTGGCACGGGTCGGAAACCCCAACTGTCAGGTTGTGGCGGTTTCGGTCAACACCCAGCATTTCAGCGAAGCCGATGCGCTGGCCTATTTGGCCGGGGTCGAGGCCCGCATGGGCCTGCCGGCGGTGGACCCGTTCCGGCAGGGCGCGGCACGTCTGGTCGATGCCCTAAACGGGATTACGGCGCGGCAGAAACCGGGGGCGCAGGACGCTGCCGGTCATATCGCGCCGGATGCCTGAACGGGATCAGTCAAAGGATGTCTTGATCAGGCCGCTTTGCATCGTGTCGGTGGTCGTGCCGCTGACATTCTGCATGGTCGTGGAAAAGGCGGCCATGGTCGCCAGCGCCAGGCCGATCACGGCGGCGGTGATGACGACCCACTCCGCGGTGACCGCGCCGGTTTCATCCTGAAGGAATGTTATGATGTTCATGCGGTGGCCTTTCACGTGACGTAAACAGGTTACATTTTAGCCCACCTTCCGCCACATTGATAACAAATTGTGGCAATAATTTGTTGAAAACATGGGGAAAATATGGCGATGCAACTTGAGGTGAAGGCGGATGTGTTCCGGTTGGCGCAGGTGTTCACCATTTCGCGCGGGTCCCGGACCGAGGCCCATGTTCTGACTGTCACGATTACGCAGGACGGGTACTCCGGGCAGGGAGAATGCGTGCCCTATGCCCGCTACGGCGAGACTTTGGACAGCGTGACCGCACAGATAAAAAGCTTGTCCCTGCCGATCAGCCGCGCGGATTTGCAGGCCGCCCTGCCCGCCGGGGCTGCGCGCAATGCGGTGGATTGCGCCCTGTGGGATCTGGCGGCAAAACAGGCCGGCCAGCCGGTCTGGCAACTGGCGGGATTGCCGCAACCCGGACCCGAGATCACCGCCTATACCTT
>JAURMY010000377.1 GCA_030830465.1 Alphaproteobacteria bacterium | reverse complement strand
AGAGCAGGAAGGCGCGCTCGATCGAGGCTTGTGGCAGGACATCAAACAGATCGCGCGCGTCACCGGGATGAATCGCGACATTTTCCACCCCGGCGGCACGGATCTTGCCCAGCAGCATGGCCACGCCATTGATATACGGCTCGCACCCGATCATGCCGATCTCGGGATTTTGCGCGGCCTGATGCACCATATGTTCGCCGCCGCCAAACCCGATTTCAAGCCAAACCGGCCTGCCCGCAAACAGGGCAGCAAGGTCAAGCGGCCTGCGGTCCGGGTTGGTGTTCCAGTCAACACCCTCCACCTTCAGCGATCCGAGGTCCTTTTCCAGATAGCCGACCTGGCTTTGGCGCAGGGATTTGCCCTTGCGGCGGCCATAAAAATTGCGCCACGGGGCGCCGGATTGGTGCATGTCATCGGTCATGGGCGGGGATGTAGCGCGAAGCTTGGCCGGGCGCAACGGCGCCAGAGCGTATGGCGTTTTACTTGAAACAAATTGCATCACCTAACGCGTTGAAATCTTTGATTTCAGGCAACGTTTGATGATTCAAGTTTAACGCAATACGCTTTAGAGGCTGGCGCTGGGGCGGGCCTTGATGCGGTCAAACCAGGCGCGGGTCGCCGCATTGTTTTCGGGAATGCGTTCCTTGATCACGCGGGCGAAGTCAACAAAGACAAAGGTGGAAATATCAGCAAGGCTGAAAAAATCCCCGGCGATATAGGGCGTTTGTGTCAGGCGATGCTCCAGCATTTGGAAAAACGTCGCCACCCGCGCGCGGCCCCTTTCGGCAAGTTCTGGAATTTGCGCATAATTTGCCTGACCGGGAATGGCGCGGTCCTTCATATGCGGGTTGGAATTGCGCAGGGTTTCGGCAATCGGCATGCCGCCGTGAAATTCCACGGTTGCATTCCACATCGCGACTGCGCCCTTTTCTGACGGGGTGGCGCCCAGAAGCGGCGGATTGGGAAACCGGGCCTCAAGATAGGCGGCGATGCCCAGGTTTTCCGTCAGCGTGTCGCCCTCATCCGTCACCAGCACCGGCACGGTCGCGCGCGGATTGATTGCCAGAAATGCGGGCGAAAGCTGTTCGCCCCTGGCGATGCTGATATCGCGGGTTTCGATGGTCAGGCCTTTTTCCGCAATGAACATGCGGGCGCGGCGCGGATTCGGGGCGGTGGAGCAGTCGTAAAAGATCATAGGCGTCGCTTTATGAAAAACGCCGCTGACAATCAGCGGCGTTTGATGTCTCAGACCGCCTTTTTCAGGGCGTCCGCCAGATCGGTCCGTTCCCAGCTGAAACCGCCATCGGCTTCCGGCGCGCGGCCGAAATGGCCATAGGCGGCGGTGCGCTGAAAGATCGGCCGGTTGAGGCCAAGTTGGGTGCGGATGCCGCGCGGGGTCAGGTCCATCACCCGGGCCACGGCGCGTTCGACCGCCGCCTCATCCACCTGGCCCGTGCCATGGGTATCGACATAGATCGACAGGGGTTTGGCAACACCGATCGCATAGGACAATTGCAGGGTGCAGCGTTCGGCAATGCCCGCGGCCACGACGTTCTTCGCCAGATAGCGCGCCGCATAGGCAGCCGAGCGGTCAACCTTGGTTGGATCCTTGCCGGAAAACGCGCCGCCGCCATGCGGGGCCGCACCGCCATAGGTGTCCACGATAATCTTGCGCCCTGTCAGACCGGCATCGCCATCCGGGCCGCCGATGACGAATTTGCCGGTCGGGTTCACGTGCCATTCGGTGGCGGCTGTGATCCAGCCCTCGGGCATCACTTCGCGGTTATAGGGTTCGACCAGCGCCCGCACATCATCAGAGGACATTGAGGCGTCCAGATGCTGGGTCGACAGAACGATCGAGGTGGCCTCGACCGGTTTGCCATCCTGATAGCGCAGGGTCAGCTGGGATTTCGCGTCCGGCCCAAGACGCGGCTCGGTGCCGTTCTTGCGCACTTCGGCCAGCCGTTTCAGGATCGCGTGCGAATAATGGATCGGGGCCGGCATCAGTTCGGGCGTTTCGCGCACCGCATAGCCGAACATGATGCCCTGATCGCCGGCACCTTCATCCTTGTTGTTGGCGGCATCGACGCCTTGGGCGATATCGGCGGATTGTTCGTGCAGATAGTTGTGCACATTCATGGTGTTCCAGTGGAAACCGTCCTGTTCATAGCCGATGTCCTTCACGCAATCCCGCACAATCTGTTCCACCGAGTCGATGACGGATTGCGGGCCGCGCACCTCGCCGCCGACAACAACGCGGTCGGTTGTGGCGAAGGTTTCGCAGGCGACACGGGCGAAAGGGTCCTGTGCCAGAAACGCGTCAAGAACGCTGTCGGACACCCGGTCGCACAGTTTGTCGGGGTGACCTTCGGAAACGGATTCCGAGGTGAAAAGGTAGTTCGGTCGTGCCATGAAGTGCTCCAGTTCGTTTGTTCTGCCACGTCAGGAAGCCGTTGTGACAGCATGTCTGCCTGTGGTTAAAGACGGTTTGCCACAGGGTCAATCGTTAAATCGAAGGCCGTCTTCGCGCCATGAGAATGAGCCCGAAAAGCGACAGGACCAGCACCGGCCAGTCGCCGGTACGGCTGTATATGGTCCGCGCAGCGCGGGTGGGCAGATCGGCGTCGAGTTTCCCCACGGCATCAAGCGGAAGTTCGGCAGTGATGCGGCCAAAGGGGTCAATCACGGCGGTGATACCGGTATTGGCCACCCGCACCAGAGGCAGGCCCTGTTCAATGGCCCGCACCCGCGCCTGGGCCAGATGCTGGCGCGGCCCGGCCCACTGACCGAACCAGGCGTCATTGGTGATTTGCAGGATCCAGTCGGGCCGTTCGGTCCAGGAATTGACCAGTTGCGGAAAGATCGCCTCATAGCAGATCAGCGGCAGGACCTTGCCCGCCCTGCCCAGATCCAGCAAACGCGGACCGGGGCCGGCGCTGAACCCGTTGCCTTCCCGCGCCGCCAGTCCATGCATGCCAAGACCCGCCAGAAAATCGCCGAACGGGATATATTCGCCAAACGGCACCAGATGGGATTTGTCATAGGTTTGCTGTGTCTGCCCGTCCTGACCCAGCACCGCCAGACTGTTATAGGCCTGTCCCGACTCTTCGCGCACAGCGCCAAGGATCATGGTCGCCCCGGCACCTGACTGGGCGATGATCGCCTGTAATTCAGGTTCTTCGTTCAGCCAAAAAGTGACGGCGGTCTCCGACCAGATCACCAGATCCGGCGAAACCGCAGCGGGCATTTGGCTGAGCGACAACTGGCGGCGAAAAAATGTTGCCGCCATGGACGGATTCCATTTCTGGTCCTGCGGCGCATTCGGCTGAACAAGGCGCAGATGCACAGGTTCAGGTTGTGCGGTCACAGGCGAAGGCGGCTTTGCCAAGGCCTGAACCAACAGGCCGTAGACAAGGGCCAGCCCCAAAAGGCCGCCCGCCCCGGCGAAACGCCAGACTATCCATTGGCGCTGCACCAAAAGGGCGGCGGCCAGCGCTGTGATCAGCCCCATACCGTGCGGGCCGATCAGACGCACAGACTGGATCAGCGGCGTGTCCAGCCAAACATAGCCCACCAGTCCCCATGGAAACCCGGTCAACAGATAGGAACGGGCCAATTCGGCCAGCGTAAGGCTGAAGGCCAGCGCGACCGCCGCCGGCGCGCGCCGGTTGCCGACCCAACGCGCCAATGCAAAGGCCGGACTCCAGAACAAGGCCAACCCTGTCGCCATGAAAAACAAGGCAAAGGGTGCCATCCAGGCCTGATGCGCGGCATCGACAAAAAACGGAAAGACGATCCAGTGCAGGGTGGCCAGAAAATAGCCGCTGCCGAAAAGCCAACCGAATATCGCGGCGCGTTTGATCCCCTTCAGCGTCAGGAAAAGCCAAAACGTCCCGATTAATGCGCCAAAGGCCACCACCGGCCAGCCGACCGGTGCCTGGCCAAGCGCCATAACCACGCCCAAAACCAAAGCTGCGGTATATTTCAAACGCACATGTGCTGCCGCCACTTTTCCGGGCAGCGCCGAAAATGTCACCTTGCGGCCCTGGCTTCCGGCAGCACGACACGCAGTTTCTTGATCCGGCGCGGGTCTGCCTCGAGGATTTCAAACTCGGTGCCGCTGTCGTGCGGGATCACTTCGCCCCGCATCGGGACCCGTCCCGCCAGCAGGAACACCAGACCGCCCAGAGTGCCGATTTCATCCTCATCCTCCGGGTCGACAAGTTGAAAGCCGATTTCCTCGTCGAAATCCTCCAGCGGAGTTTTCGCCAGACACAGATAGGTGCCCGGTTTTTCCACCGTCCAGTATTGATCCTCGTCTATGTCGTGCTCATCCTCGATCTCGCCGACGACCTGTTCGATCAGATCCTCAATCGTCACAAGGCCGTCCACACCGCCATATTCGTCAATCACCAGCGCCATATGGATACGGTCGGTCTGCATCTTTTGCAGCAAGACACCGATGGGCATTGATGGTGGCGCGAACAACAGCGGGCGCAGCATTTCCTTCAGCTTCAGCTTGTTGCTGGCCGAACTGAATCCATGCCGCAAGGCAAGATCCTTGAGGTGGACAAATCCCAGCGGCGTGTCGAGGGTTTCCTTGAACACCGGCAGGCGTGTCAGGCCCTTTTCGCGGAACACCTGAACCAGCGGCTCAAGCGCGATATTGACCGGGACGGAAACGATCTCGGCGCGCGGCACCGCCACGTCCTGAACCTTGACCCGGTTCAGGTTGCCGATACCGCCGACCGGCGACAATGAATGTCCGTTTGGCTCCAGATGAATGCCGTTCGCACGTTTATCGGCTTGATTTTTCGCACCGTTCGCCGGGCCGAACAGACGTTCAAAAAACCCCGGCCTGTGCCGCTCTGATCCCTGCTGCGCGCTCTGCGCTGCGCTAGAACTACCGTCGCTTGTGTCGCCCATGACTCCTGTCCAAAAATCGCCCCTTGACCGGGGCTGCCCTAATATGGGTCCGCAATGCCCAGTTTTGCAAGTATGCGCACCTCTAACCCCTCCATCAGGGCCGCATCTTTATCGGAAACGTGATCATATCCCAACAGATGCAGGCATCCATGCGCCAAAAGATGGGTCACATGGTCGGAAAACGGCTTTTTCTGTTGCGCCGCCTCGCGTTGGCAGGTGTCAAAGGAAATTGCGATATCCCCAAGTTCGGTGTCTTCCGGCACCAAAGGATCGCCGCCTTCAACCTCGGCGGACAGATCTTCAGAGGGCCAGGACAACACATTGGTCGGGGTCGGCTTGCCGCGAAAATCGGCGTTCAGCGCGGCGATGCGCGTATCGTCACACCCCAGAACCGCAATTTCATGTTCCCCGGACCCGAGATCAAGTTCCGCCAGGACGGCGCCGCAGGCTTTGATCGCCAAATCCTCCAGCCCCGCCTGTTCCCAGCGCGGGTCTTCCAGCACAACGTCGATCATGTCAGGCATCCGGCTTCTGGGCGCTGTCATAGGCCTCGATGATCTTGGCCACCATCGGGTGGCGGACCACATCTTTCACCGTGAAACGGGAAAAGCCGATTCCCTTGACGTTGCGCAGAACCCTTTCGGCCTCGATCAAACCCGACAGCACGCCGCGCGGCAGGTCAACCTGGCTCATATCGCCGGTGATCGCCATACGGCTGCCCTCGCCCAGACGGGTCAGGAACATCTTCATCTGCATCGAGGTGGCGTTTTGCGCCTCATCCAGAACCACAAAAGCGTTGGAAAGCGTCCGGCCGCGCATGAAGGCCAGTGGCGCGATTTCGATCTGCTTTTCCTCGATCAGCTTGGCCAGTTGCTTGCCCGGCAAAAAGTCGTTCAGCGCGTCATAAAGCGGCTGCATATAGGGATCGACCTTGTCCTTCATATCGCCGGGCAGAAAGCCAAGCCTTTCGCCGGCTTCAACGGCGGGACGCGACAGAATGATCTTGTCAACATGGCCGTCTATGAACATCGACACCGCCACCGCCACTGCCAGATAGGTTTTGCCGGTGCCCGCAGGGCCAAGCCCGAACACCAGTTCATGTTTGAACAGCTTGTTCACATATTCCGTCTGAACCGGCGTGCGGGGATTGACCGATTTCTTGCGGGTCTTGATTTCGACCTTGCCGCCGCGGAACATTTCCAACTGATCGCCGTCCTGCGGACCGCTTCCTGTGTCGCCGAACCTGATCGCCGCATCCACGTCGCCCGGTTCGACCCCTCGGCCACCCTCAAGCCTTGCATAAAGCGCCTTCAGCGTGTTGTCCGCCCGCTTGCGCGACGCCTCCTCCCCCATGATGACCAGTTCGTTGCCCCGGCGCAGAATTTGCACTTCCAGCGCCTGTTCGACACGCGCCAGGTTGCGGTCAAATTCGCCGCAAAGGTCGATCAACAGGCGGTTATCCGGGAAATTTATCAGAGTCTCAATGACTTCTGGTGTCGTTGTCGGGGGGGTCAAGGCGCTGGTCGCCAAAGAGGTCTCCGTTGAATGAGGTTACGGTTCAATGCTGCCCAAACCGACAGGCGCTTGCAAGGGCAGACACAAAAAATTCACACGCAAACGCAAACGGGCCGCGGGGGTGTCCCCGTGGCCCGTTGCTGGTCTGATAGAAGCCTGTGTCAAATCGGGTCTGGGATCCAGTTTTTAAATTTGCCGACCGTGGTCATCGGTGCCCCGATGCCCGAGCAGACAGGTTTGCCATAGCGGTCCAGTCGGGCCGACATATAGCCCTCTGCGCCATCGTCGATGATCCACTGGTCACAGCCGTGCGGGTCAATCCAGATCCCCGCCTGAAGCTGGCTGACATGGTGGCCGTCAATGCCCCGGTCAACAGTTTTGTCTTGTTTATCGCAGGCCGAAAGTGCCAGACCTGCCGCGAGGATTGCGATGCCGTGAAACGGTTTCATGTCTTCGCCTTTCGGTTACTTGATACAGATGACTTCGACGCGCCGGTTGCGGCTTTTGCCATAGGCGGTCTTGTTGGTTGCGATCGGCTCGCGCTCGCCAAAGCCCTGAACCTTTGAGATGCGCGCACCCACGCTGGCGGCGATCTGCGCCACCGCGTTTGCCCGCCGATAGGACAGACCCATGTTGTATTCGTCAGAGGCGTCGCTGTCGGTGTGGCCGTAAATCGTATAGGCCGAGGCCCCGGCGGTACGGAAGAAATTCGCCAGACGTTCGCGGTTGGCCGGGTTGATGTAATGCTTGTCAACGGCGAACAACTGGTCCGAGCTTTCGACCAGACAGGCCTGAACCCGGTGACAGACCGGGATACCGTCAGGGGTGACGTTGGGGGTCATATAGCCTTCCCAGCCGTCGTCGATCACCCAATGCTCACAGCCGTCGGGATCAACCCAGATGCCGGGCACCATACGTTCGCTTCTGGCGGAATTGCCCGCGACGGACGCTGTGGCCACCATAAGCAACCCCAACACCGACAATGCTGTTATACGCATTGATTGCAAGAAATGTGGAAACACTGTTCTCGTCCTTTGCCTATAAACATAACCGGGCGCACTGGTTTGCCCAGCTACTCTGCCTCCACCCATTTTCTTGATAAAACTGTAACAAATTCGCGCGTGAAGTGAAGCTTTAATTGTTGGAATTATCCACAGTCAGCGAAACAATTTGTCTTGGGCCTGCTTATTGTGCCTGATCGGCTGT
>JAURMY010000376.1 GCA_030830465.1 Alphaproteobacteria bacterium | reverse complement strand
GACAGATGGCGGCGCGGGTCAAGCGATGGTTCTGCGGGCAGATTGATCAGGCAGGCGGTCCGGGCGGCATATTGCTCATAGCCCAGAAACAGGTCCTGAACGTATTCGGGCGGCGCACCGGTACGGTAGAAAGCCGACCGGAACTGGCCCCTGGACAACAGACTGGTCAGGTCCCAGCGGTTCAGGATGAGCGAGATTTCCGGGGCAAAGGCGGGAAAATGATGGGCGGTGACGATAAAGCCCGCCACCAACCGCATGACCGCGCGGGCCGACCAACCACTGGCCGCATGACTGGGGCGACCCTTTGAGTCGAGCATTCTGAGCGAGGCCCCCTCGTATCTGCGAGCAGGCAGCCGGTTCGGACCAAGCGAAAGCCGCGCAAGCGACGCCAGACAGCGGCCAAGGCGGTCCTCAACGACGCGGGCGGAAAGCAGGCCCAACCTCCCGGCGCTGACTATGGCCAGCAGGGTCGCCCCCATTTCCCAAGGGCCGAGCGATCTTCCTTGCGAAGTTGCGGGCGCAAACCCGCTGTCTGTGTGGCTGAACCGGTTGAAATAGGTCCATGCCGTGCGGGCCGCCTTATGGTCGGTGTCATCAAGCGGCGCCCGGTGCCGGGCCAAGGCGCAAGCCGCCAGACTTTCCACCGAGTCAAGTGCGCTGCGCGTCTGTAAATACCGTTGTGATACGGCGAAAGCCTGCATGGGGATTGCCTGTCAGCCTGAGAATCGGGCGGTGAACGGTGGGCTTGCCCCGCTTCGTTCTGACAGCAATCACGCGCCTTGGACCCCCAGTAACGCCGGCAAATGTGAAACACAGGTTAAGGGCAGGGACAGGATTACAGCGAATTGTCCGAGTCCGGGCCAAGCTCCGCCAACAAGAAGCGCTCGAAATCGTCCAGATTGACGCTTTCAAATTGCCCGAAACTCTCCATCCAGACCGAGGCGTCTTTCATGGCAGTGGGTTCCAGTTTGCACCATTTGACGCGACCGCGCTTTTCCTGGCTGATCAGGCCTGCATCGGCAAGGATCATCAAATGTTTGCTGATCGCCGCCAAAGACATCTGAAAGGGTTCGGCCACATCGGTGACGGCCATATCGTCCTCCAGCAGCATCGACAGGATGGCGCGCCGTGTTGGATCGGCAAGCGCCGAGAAGGTCTGATCAAGCCGCTGGGACATGGGCATCTGTACCCTGCCGGATGGATTTTGGTCAACCATGCGGTTGAGTGTCAAGTGTTGTATCCGGTGCAGCGGCGAGCCTACGGCGGGGATATTTAAGGGTCAAGGATGACTTCTGAGGATTTTCAACCAAATGGTTGAATAAGGACGTGGCCGGTTTTGCGCGGAACCATCACGGCAGGGGCAGGTGCGGCATATCGGGGGTTTTGGAAAAGTATCATATAATACAGAGGCTTACCGAAAATTTGGGGCCAAGGATTCAGAGTTGACTCGTGACAGGGTAGCCCCTAGGTTCCGCGCGACTGTCAGAAAGGGTCTGATTGATGCCGGACGCGCCCGATCCAAAAGAGCTGGAAGCGCTGCAAGCCCGGATCAACGCTGCGAAAGCGGCCAAGGCCCCGCAACGACGGCACCAGGATCATCACTCGGCGGCAGGGGCTGCATGGCGGATGGTGATCGAACTTGTGGTCGGTCTGGCCATGGGTTTTGGTATCGGATTTGGGCTTGATCGCCTGTTTGGGACGATCCCGATCTTTCTGATACTGTTTACATTGCTGGGTTTTGCCGCAGGGGTGCGCACAATGATGCGCTCGGCGGCGGAAATTCAGGAAGCGAACGCCAGAGCCGCCGATGCGGCCAAGGCAGAAGAGTAACAAGCCCGGCGGGGCAGAGATATAGGTGTGTCAATGGCAGCCGAAGAAGCAGGTAGCGGTTTCAACATCCACCCGATGGATCAGTTCGTGGTGTCACCCCTGTTCGGTGACGGCGAAATCCTGTGGTACACACCGACAAACGCGACCCTGTGGATGGGCATCGCGGTTTTATGTGTGATCCTGCTTTTGGTCATGGGCACCCGCGGGCGCGCCATCGTGCCAAGCCGGACCCAGTCGGTTGCCGAAGAAATCTATGGCTTTGTGCACAAGATGACCGAAGACATCGCCGGCAAGGAAGGGTTGAAATACTTCCCCTATATCATGACCCTGTTCATGTTCATTGTTCTCGCGAACGTTCTGGGCCTGCTGCCCTACAGCTTTACCACGACCTCGCACATCGCTGTGACCGCCACGATGGCCATCGCTGTGTTCGTGACCGTGACCGTGATCGGTTTTTGGAAAAACGGCGTCAGCTTTTTGTCGCTGTTCTGGATTTCATCGGCACCCTTGGTGTTGCGTCCGATCCTGGCGATTATCGAGATCATTTCCTATTTCGTGCGGCCCGTCAGCCATTCGATCCGTCTTGCCGGTAACATGATGGCCGGACACGCCGTGATCAAGGTGTTCGCCGGTTTTGCCGGTGCGCTGGGCGTCGGCGCGGTTGCACCTATCGTGGCCATCATGGCGGTTTACGGGCTTGAGATGCTTGTAACGGTCATTCAGGCCTATGTTTTCACCATTCTGACCTGCGTGTATCTGAACGATGCTCTGCATCCGCATCACTAAGGTCCGGGTAACAATTCCAGCCATTCACATCTAAAGGAGAACTCAAATGGCAGTAGAAGGCGATCTGGTACAAATGGGCGCACTGATCGGTGCTGGTCTGGCCTGTACAGGCATGGGCGGCGCGGCTGTTGGCGTGGGCCATGTTGTCGGCAACTATCTGGCAGGTGCCCTGCGCAACCCGTCGGCAGCCGGTGGTCAAACCGCAACCATGTTCATCGGTATTGCGTTCTCGGAAGCGCTGGGGATCTTCTCGTTCCTCGTTGCCCTTCTGCTGATGTACGCACAATAAGTTAGCGCACTTCGATGGGCGGTCCGGATGCCGGGCCGCCGGGGAATGAACGCTAACGGAGGGTGCCATGGCATCTGAAACAACAACCGAAGTGGCGCACGGGGCAGCCGAAGCCGGTCATGCCGTGGCCGAGCATTATGTCGGTATGCCACAGCTGAATTTTGACTGGTACGCGAACCAGGTTTTCTGGCTCGTGGTCACGCTTGTCATCATCTATCTGATCCTCAGCCGGGTCGCATTGCCGCGCATCGCGTCGGTTTTGTCGGAACGGCACAGTGCGATCGCGAATGATCTGGAAACCGCCGAGGCCCTGAAACAACAGGCCGTCGAAGCGGAGGAAGCCTATAACAAAGCACTGGCCGATGCCCGTGCCGAGGCCGGTCAGATTGTCGCCGCCGCAAAAGCCGAAATTCAGGAAGACCTGAACCTGGCGATTGCCAAGGCCGACGCCGAGATCGCCGCGAAATCCGCGGAATCTGAGGGCCGGATCGGCGAAATCCGCGCCAGCGCGATGAAGGCGG
>JAURMY010000375.1 GCA_030830465.1 Alphaproteobacteria bacterium | reverse complement strand
AGAAACGCGGCTTCATCAAGGCCGGTGATGTCCAGAAAGTGGCGGACCATGGCCTGTCTGAGGTCCGGGCCGGTGTCGCGCCGGGCATCTTCCAGAAGCGAAACCAGATCATAGGCGGGATGCCCGATCAAAGCGTCCTGAAAATCCAGCAGGCCGACCTGCCCCGCCGCTGCCCGGTCCGGCAGCCAGATTAGGTTTTCCGCATGATAATCGCGCAGCACAAGACAAGGGCGTTCGGGTTCGACCGCCTGACAGGCGGCGGCGATCAGCGCGCGATAGTCATCCCTTAAGGCGGCACCGGTTTCCCGCCCGGTTGCGGCGGGCAAATACCAGTCGGTTAAAAGGCAGGCTTCGCGCAGATAGGTTTCCCCATCATAAGGCGGTACATCCGGCAGCGTCTTTTGGGCCTGCAGATCCGCCAGAACCTCAATCGCGCGTCGATATAAAAGCGGTTCAAGCCGGGGTTGCCCGATGCATATCCGGGCATAAAGATCGTCGCCCAGATCCTCGAGCAGCAACAGGCCCAAGGTTTCGTCGGCGGCATAGATCGCGGGGGCGCTGAAACCGGTTTCCAGCAGGTACCGGGCGACGCTGACAAAGGGCCGGATATCCTCGCCCTTGTCCTTTGGCGCGTCCATCAGGACGGCCTGAAACGGCGGCTTCGCGCGCGTCAGCCGGTCATAGCGGCGGGGGGACGCGTCGCCTGCCAGCACGCGGCGCGCGGCGGTGTCCCAGCCCGCGGCTTGCAGAAAAGCCTGAATCGCCCGCTGACGCTTATCCACAGATTTCACCTTTGTGAAGGGCCATTTGCACCCAGTCCCACTTGCCGTCAGAGGCTGAAAAGGCAAGGTTTCTTGTATCCGCGTCGCTTGAGGGGCGGAACTCTATTTTCAAGGCGTCGCGCGGGGTGTCCGGGCCCAGTTTTTCCGGCCATTCAATCAGGCAAAGCGCTGATTTGAAGGCGTCAAAAAGCCCAAGCTCTTCAATCTCTTGTGGCAGGGTCAGGCGGTAAAGATCGCTGTGCCAAATCTCCAGATCCCCGGCCTGATAGGTTTGAACCAATGTGAATGTCGGCGAGGGAACATCCTCATCCATGCCGCAGGCGGCCAGACGGGATTTGATGACGGCGCGGGCGAAATGGCTTTTGCCGGCCCCGATCGGCCCGGCCAACAGCACCACATTGTCAGGCGTGAACCCCGGGGCCAGCTTTGCGGCAAGCGCAGTGCAGGCAGCCTCGGACAGGCCGTTCAGCACAAGGGACCAATTGTTTGCGGAAGCTGTCGCCATGGCCCAAGTTTGACGCCAGAAACCGGGCGGTGCAAGCGGTCTTGGCGGTCAGGACGGCACCAAATGCAAGCGCGCCTCTTGATGCGAGACGGTCGGCGCGGCCCGAAAGGCATAAAGCACGCCGCCCCCCGGCAAGGCCGAGATGTTCAAAGTCAGGTATTGCCCCGATGTCAGGGTGAAAGGGTATCGTTTTGCGGCGTTTCTGGCGCGGGCCGGTTCATAGGCCGCGATGCTGGCCCAGACCGATTGATCGATGCTGTGCTGCCGCCAAAGATCAATCGCCTCGTTCAAGGTCATCCGCGACACCATGGTTCCCGGGTCCACCTGCCACAGGTTTGCAAAGGCCTGATTAGAGATCGCCAGATAGCCGTCGGGGGTAAAGACCGCGATCGCGTCTTCCATCGAATCGATCACCGACTGGCCCAGCTCCAGCTCGCTTCGAAAGCGGCGCTGAAGCCCGATGGACGCGGTGATATCCTCAAACAAAAAGGCGACGGCCCCTTCGGGATGCGGGCGGCCGATCACTTTGAAGGTCCGGCCATCCGGCAGGGGCCAGCTTTCTTCAAACGTGCCGTCCAGCGCGGCCTTTTCCAGGTCTTCGATCCGGTCACGCCAGGTCTTATAGTTTTTCGGCTCTGGAATGCGCCGGTTTTCACGCAAGAGGTCCAGAAAACTGGTCAGCGAGGGCCGCCCGCTGAGCCATTGCGGATTAAGCAGCGTCAGGTCGATCAATGCCGGATTGAACAGGGCCAGTTGCCGGTTACGGTCAAAAATCGCCAGCCCGATGGACAGATGCGCAAATGTCTGGGTCAGGGTCTGAACGAAATTCCGCAAGCTTTCCTCGGCCCGCACCAAAGGGTCGGCCTGAATGGCAAAATTCAGCGCCCCGCCATCAACGGTTTGCATTTTGGAGGTTTCAAACCATTGCGGCCTGTCCTGCCCCAAAACTTTCAGGGGAAGGCGCCCCTTTTTGCGCGCCGCTTCGGAGGAGTTTTCGGAAAACAGCGGCGGCAAAGGCCAGTTATGGGGAACAAACGACGGGTCGGTGCGTTTGAACATGTCAAGATAAGGACGATTGGCCCAGACGATTGCGTTTTCCCAGTCTGTCCGCCAGGCCAGCACCGGTGAATTATCGGTAATCTCGCGCAATATCGCAAGTTCGGAGGCCTGCGCATCGACAACCGCCTTTTCCAGCGTGACGGTTTCCAGCGTGGCCGCCTGTTCGTCGATGGCGATGCGCAGCAATCCGGCCTCTTTGCGGCCAGACACCACCACCACGTCGCTGGGGCTTTCGATCCGCTCCACAAATGGTTTGGCGTTGATCATCAACTGGTTCAGCTTGGCCGTCAGCGCCGGGGACAAGCCGCCGAGCTTGGTCGACAGGGCCTGCCAGATTTTCGCGCGCTCCATCGGGGCGTTGATAAACATCATCGCCGCCCCGGTCGCATCCACCAGATCAGAGCCGTCAAACAGAAAAACAATCTTGTTTCCAAGGCTTTCCAGACCGCCCGGCGCAGACTGGCCATTGCGATTTGACAGCGCAGAGACCGCCAGCAACACGCTGAGTGCGACAAAAAGGCTGATCACGATCAAAACAGCCCAGGGCGCAACGGCGCTTAGACCTAACTCAACCATTGGAAAATCCTGACACCGCGCCGCAACCACATGGCGAAAGGTTAACGCAGTTAAGGTTAACGAAGGGTTAAACCTGCAACGGTGTGTTCTTGCCCAGTGGCGCGGTTGCCTCAGCCTGGCTTTGTTCAATGGCCGCGCGCGGCCAGACCACCTCGACAATCGCGCCGCTGCGCAGCGGGATTTCCTCTTGGTTCAGGAAAGGATCAGAGCCGTTGGCAAATGTCACCTCGGCGCCGGTGCGTTGGAGCAGGGTCTTGGCGATGAACAAACCCAACCCCATGCCTTCATATCCCGGACGCTGGCTTTTGCCGCTGTCAGCCCCGCGCTTGCGCACAAAGGGATCACCGATGCGCCCGATCACATCCGAAGAATAGCCGGTGCCGTCATCGGCAACCGTCACCCGGATATCCTTGGAGGACCAGCGGACATCGACCCAGACATTGGCGCGGGAAAAATCCACCGCGTTCTGGATCAGATTGCGCAGGCCGTGAATGATTTCGGGATGGCGGCGGATATTCGGCTGGCGCGACGGCAGGTTCTTGGATGGCTCGCCAGAGAAATGCACCTGTTTGCCGCGCCCCTCATGGGGTTCGGCGGCCTCTTTGACCACGGCGGTGACCGGGGCGTGCCGCAAATGGCGGTCATCATTGCCGGTCCGCCCCATGTCACGCAAAATATCGCGGCACCGGTCGGCCTGTTGTCCGATCAGCGCCAGATCGTCCTTAAGATCAGGATAATCGCCTACCTCGCCCAACAATTCCGAACTGACCAGCTTGATGGTTGCAAGCGGCGTACCCAGTTCATGCGCCGCAGCCGCGATAACCCCGCCCAGATCGGTCAGCTTTTGTTCACGGCTCAGGGCCATTTGCGTTGCGATCAGGGCCTGTGACATGGAATGGGTTTCAATCGTCACCCGCCGCGCATAGCTGCCCAGGAACACCACACCGATCACCAGCGATATCCAGAACCCGGTGACAAAAACGTCGGGCATATGCACCACCTCGCCGTCCAGCGTGGTCAGCGGCACATAATATTTCGCAACGATGGAAATCAGGAAAATCGCCATCAAGCCCAGAAACAGCGTCGATTGCAGGCGCAAAGCGGTGGCGGAAATCGTGACGGGCGCAAGGATCAGCAATGCGAAAGGGTTGTTCAGGCCGCCGGTCAGAAACAGCAGGAACACCAGTTGCGACAGATCAAACAGCAGTGTCAGCATGGTTTCGCGTTCTGACAGGCGCTTGTTTTCGGGATAAACAATGGTCGAGGCGACGTTGAACACCACCGACATGCCAATCGCCGCGGTGCAAAGGCCGATATTCAGGTCCAGCCCCATTTGCCAGCTGGCCACGGCAACCGCCCCGCTTTGTCCGACAATCGCCAGCCAGCGCAGATTGATCAGGGTTCGCAGGCGCACCCATTCGCTGCGGGCCTTGCTGTTCAGGATATTGATCGGGGGTTCGGCCATTCGGTTCCGCCGTGTTTTGTCGCAGTGACATTATCGTGCATTGATAATGGCTGCGCGAAGGTGGATCAACACGGGGTTACTTGCAAGGACACCAAAATGACCCGCAGCTATGCCGTGATCGCCGTACTTCTCGTTAGCCTGATGCTGGGGGTCATGGCCTATTTCGTCTATTTCGGCCGCCCGGACGATCCCTTTGCCGATTGCCGAAACACGCGCATTGCGGCCGGTTCCTCTGCCATTGGCGGGCCGTTTACCCTGGTGAACAAGCTGGGCCAGACGGTGACCGACAAGGACGTTCTGACGAAACCGTCGCTGATCTATTTTGGCTATACCTATTGTCCCGATATCTGCCCCGCCGACAGCGCCCGCAACGCCGAGGCGGTGGATATCCTGGCCGCCCGGGGGCTGGACGTGACACCGGTCTTTATCTCGATCGACCCAGAGCGGGACACGCCCGAGGTCGTGGGCACGTTCACCGAATATATGAGCGAAAAAATGGTCGGCCTGACCGGCTCGCCCGAGCAGGTCAAGGCGGCGTCGCAAGCCTATAAGACCTATTACCGCAAGAACGGCGAAGGCGAGGATTATCTGATGGATCACTCGACATTCACCTATCTGACCCTGCCAAAACACGGCTTTGTCGATATCTTCCGGCGCGACATGCCCGCCGACAAAATGGCCGATGCGGTGGCCTGTTTCATCGACAAGTCCTGAACCGTTTGACCAAACGCCGCAGACATATTACAAAACGCTAAACTAATAGCGGGACTGGGCGAAAATGTCGGACAGCGATCAGTGGGAAATCGGCGAAGATAATTCTCTGCTGTTGATGGATGATGATGAGCCTTTTCTGCGCCGTCTTGCCCGTGCCATGGAAAAACGCGGTTTCGCGGTCGAGGCGGTGGAAACCGTTGCCGCCGGCAAGGCCATCGCCACCGCCCGCCCGCCCGCCTATGCCGTGGTTGATCTGCGGCTTGAGGATGGCAACGGTCTGGATGTGGTGGAAATCCTGCGGGAAAAGCGCCCCGATGCCAAGATTGTGGTTCTGACCGGCTATGGCGCGATTGCTACCGCTGTGGCGGCGGTCAAGATCGGCGCGACCGACTATTTGTCAAAGCCCGCCGATGCCAATGACGTGACAGCGGCCCTGTTGGCCACCGGCGAAACCCGCCCGCCGCCGCCGGAAAACCCGATGTCTGCGGATCGGGTGCGCTGGGAACATATCCAGCGGGTGTTTGAACTGTGCGACCGCAATGTCAGTGAAACCGCAAGGCGGCTGAACATGCACCGCCGGACCCTGCAGCGCATTCTGGCGAAACGCTCGCCGCGCTGAAATTGGCCGGTTTCGCCGCATTTGAATTGACAAGCCCCAAGGGTTGCGGGATTTCCTTGCCGCAACGTAGGTGTTCGCGCCGGCAGGTTGGCGCGCCGCCCTGGGATCACACAAGGAAACCGCCATGAATCTTGAAAACAAAGTCTGTCTGATCACCGGGGCCGCCGGAGGCATCGGCAAGGGCATCGCGCAACGCTATATCGCGGATGGTGCGCGCGTGGTGATCGCCGACATGAAAGCCGAGGCCGCCGAGGCCTGGGCGGCAGAACTGACGGCCAAAGGTCCGGGCAAGGCCATGGCCGTGACGATGGACGTGACCGACGAGGCCGCCGTTAACGCCGGTGTCGCCAAGGTGGTTCAGGCCTGGGGCGGCATTGATGTTTTGGTGTCCAATGCCGGTGTTCAGATCGTCCACCGGGTCGAGGATTACCCCTTTGCCGACTGGAAAAAGATGCTGGCGATCCATCTGGACGGCGCTTTCCTGACCTCAAAGGCCTGCTTGCCGCATATGTACAAGGCCGGGTCCGGGTCGATCATCTTTATGGGCTCGGTCCATTCCAAAGAAGCCTCACCGTTGAAATCGGCCTATGTCACCGCCAAGCACGGCCTGCTGGGTCTGGCGCGGGTGATCGCCAAGGAAGGCGGCCCCAAAGGCGTGCGCACCAACGTGATCTGCCCCGGCTTCGTGCGCACCCCGCTGGTTGAAAAGCAGATCCCCGAACAGGCGCGCGACCTTGGGATTTCAGAGGCGGAAGTGGTCAGCA
The DNA here is from genome assembly GCA_030830465.1 of Alphaproteobacteria bacterium. The sequence goes on along the minus strand of JAURMY010000375.1, from coordinate 1,258 downwards.
AGATGATGCTGGGCGGTACGGTGGACGGCGAATTCACCACGATCGAGGATGTTGCCGAACTGGCCTATGTCTTTGCCGCCTTCCCCAGCAACGCGTTAACCGGCCAATCGCTGAACATCAGCCACGGCTGGAACATCGGCTGACGCCTGTTTCTGTAATCAGCGGGTTTGATCGGGCCGCACCACAGCGGATTATTGCCCGCCGCGCCTGAGTGCCGCGGCCAACAGCACAAGCGAAAGACCGGTTGACAGGAAATTGATGCCGATCAGGGTGCCCAGGACCCATGTTGTGGTTGCCGGCCAGCCTTCAAGGATCAGGAACGCCACCAACAGCGACACCGCACCGCTGATCATCATCCAGATCCAGTTGCCGCGAAAATTGCGGCTGATCCAGCCGAAAACCAGCGAAGCAACGCCCTCCAGAACAAACAGCGCAACCAGCAGCCAGGTCAGGGTGGCGGTGCCCGTCAAAGGACGGAACAGGAAGATCAGTCCCAGCAACAGGGTCAACCCGGCCACCAGCGCATGCGAGGCGCTGCCCTTGTCGGCCCGGATGTTCCAGGCGAATGTCAGGCCGGACAGCCCGGCCAGAACCAAAAGCCAGGCAACCAGTTGTTCAAAGGCGATGGTAAAGAACGCGGGAAGGCCGATTCCCAGCAAACCGATGATCAGAAAGGCGATGCCGACGGTGCGGATGCGGTTGGTTTGTCTTTGTGGCATGACAGGATCCTTGGATGGCTGTGTCCAGATATAGGCCAGCAACACCCGCTTTGCAATTTCCTGTCAGCGGGGGCTGCTCGCACCCGGAAAGATCATCCTGACACAGAGGCCGGGTGCGTTGTCTGACAGGGTAAGGGTGCCATGATGCAGGCGCACAATGGCGGCAACAAGGCTCAGTCCGAGGCCGCTGCCCTCGGTGTTGCGGCTCTTTTCCAGACGGTAGAACCGGCGCAGAACATTGGCGCGCTCAGCCTCGGGAATGCCGGGCCCGTCGTCGCAAACCCGGACACAGGCCTTGGCCCCGTCATAGGCAGCGCCAAGGCTGATCCGCGCGGGGGCCGGGCAATGGCGCAGGCTGTTTTCCACCAGATTGACCAATGCCTGTGCCAGAATATCCCGGTCGACACGGACCAGAACCGCATCGTCGCCGGGTTCAAGATCAAGGTGATGACCCATTTCCTCGGCAACTGGGGCCAGCATTTCGTGCACGTCGCGGCAAATGGCGGCGGCATCCACCGGTGTCTGTTCCGGCTGCCGGT
>JAURMY010000374.1 GCA_030830465.1 Alphaproteobacteria bacterium | reverse complement strand
GCTGCCAATGGTCATTCTGGATTTGCCGCTTGCGACGGAATATTATGTCGGTCTGTTTCGCGATCACGGGATGGACCCACGCATCGCGCATTCCTCGAAAACGTCGGAAATGGCACGGGCGTTGGTGGCCGGCGGGTTCGGGTTTTCGGTGCTGAACATTTGCGATCCGGCAAATCGCGAGGCGGTTTCGGGTTATGCCAGCCGCGCCATTTCGGATGACATCGACGCGCCCTATTACGGGATTGCGCTGCCCGCCTCGGCCCGGCGCCCGGCGATCGTGGAACGGTTCATCGATATGTGCCGCGAAATGGCCGATGCGGGGGTTTTTGAACCCTTGGTGGTGTTTCCGGCCCGCTTCCACCAAAAACATGGGGAAGTCGAAACATAAAACCTATTTTTATAAGGGACGGGTGGTTGGTAGCCTTCACCCGGACTGTTTGAACAACAAGACATCCACCAACAGGGAGAAAACCATGAATGTAACCAGACGTACTCTGCTGGGTTCGGCCACCGCGCTGGCGGCTGCATCCGTCACTTCGGGGCCGCTGTTTGCCCAGCAAAAGGGCGGAACGCTTGTGATTGTGTCGTCACAAGTCCCGCGCCACCTGAACCCTGCGGTCCAGTCGGGCACCGCCACTGCCGTTCCCGGCACCCAGATTTTCGCCTCGCCGCTGCGGTTTGACGAAAACTGGCAGCCGCACCCCTATCTGGCCGAAAGCTGGGACGTGTCCGCCGACGGGCTGAGCGTGACCCTGAACCTGGTCAAGGGCGCCAAATTCCACGACGGCCATCCGATCACCTCGGAGGATGTGCAGTTCTCGATCATGACGATCAAGGAAAACCACCCGTTCAAGTCGATGTTCGCACCGGTTGATGCGATTGAGACACCGGACGAAAACACCGCCGTTATCAAGCTCAGCCAGCCGCACCCGGCTTTGTTGCTGGCCCTGTCCAGCGCGCTTTGCGTGATCATCCCCAAGCATGTCTATGGCGACGGGCAGGATATCAAATCGCATCCGGCCAACTCGGCACCCGTGGGCTCGGGCCCTTTCAAGCTTGAGGAATTCAAGGCGGGCGAGCAGATCACGCTGGTGCGCAACGACGATTTCTTCATTCCGAACCGCCCCTATCTGGACAAGATCGTGATCCGGATCATCAAGGATCCCTCGGCCCTGTTGATCGCGATGGAAAACGGCGATGCGGATATGTATCCGTTCGTGGCCTCCTCGACCGAGATCAAGCGGCTTGAGGCGGTTGACGGCCTGAAGCTGACCGGCGACGGTTACGCCGCGGTCGGTCCGATCAACTGGCTGGCGTTCAACTGCGCCAAGGCCCCGCTGGACGACGTGCGCGTCCGTCAGGCGATTTCTTATGCGACAGACCGGAATTTCGTGGTCAACGCGCTGCACAAGGGCACATCCAAGGTCCAGCGCAGCCCGATCATCGAAAGCAGCCCGTTCTTCAATCCGGCGATTGATGCCTATGACCTTGATCTGGACAAGGCCAATGCCCTGATGGATGAGGCCGGACACAAGGCGGATGGCGACGGGATGCGCATGAAGCTGACGATCGACTATATTCCGGGTCCTGCCGAACAGCAAAAGACCGTTGCGGAATATCTGAAATCGCAGCTGAAAAAGATCGGTATTGATCTGGAAGTGCGCGCCGCACCCGACTTCCCGACATGGGCGGGCCGGGTTTCCGGGCAGGAATTTGACATGACCATGGACGTGGTTTTCAACTGGGGTGACCCGGTGATCGGGGTGCACCGCACCTATCTGTCGTCCAACATCGTCAAGGGCGTGATCTGGTCCAACACCCAGTCCTATTCCAACCCGAAGGTGGATGATCTGTTGAACGCTGCCGCCATCGAAATGGACCCGGCCAAGCGCAAGGGCCTTTATGACGAGTTCCAGGCCATTGTCGGCCAGGATGTGCCGATCTACTGGATCAACTCGCTGCCCTATCACACGGCTTATCGCGATAAAGTCGGCAATGTCCCGACCTCGATCTGGGGCACGATGCAGTCGATGGACGAAGTCTATATCATGTAAGATACTGAACAGGGCCCCGGACGGCGGGGCCCTGTTTTTCTGACCGGGGGGTTCATGCAAACTTTGGGCTATATCCTGCGCCGCTTGATGTACGGCGTCGTGTTGATGCTTTTCGTCGTTGTGTTGAACTTCTTTCTGATCCACATGGCGCCGGGTGACCCTGCGGTGGTGATCGCCGGCGAAATGGGCGGTATCACCGAGGAAATGCTTGCGCAAATTCGTGCCAATTACGGGCTGGACCAGCCGCAGATCGTTCAGCTTTGGATTTACCTCAAGCAAATGGCCGTCGGTAATTTCGGCATGTCATTCTTTTTTGACCAGCCGGTAGCGACTTTGATCGGTGCGCGGGTCGGCCCGACCATCCTTTTGGTGATCGCGGCACAGGTCCTGTCGATTATCGTCGGGGTGGCGATGGGCGTGTTCGCCGCGCGCAAACCAAACGGCATTGTTTCAGGTTTTGTTGCGGTGTTTTCCACGCTTGGCTATGCCCTGCCGGTGTTCTGGACCGGCATCATGCTGATCATTCTGCTGGGGTCATGGTTTCCGATCTTTCCGGTCGAGGGCATGTATTCGGCGCGGTTTGAAGGCGGCGCAATTGCCCGGTTCTTTGATATAGCCCACCATCTGGCCCTGCCGGCAATCACCTTGGCGATCATCTTTCTGGCGCAATATTCGCGCCTGTCGCGCGCCGCGATGATTGATGTTCTGGGGGCGGACTATGTGCGCACCGCGCGGGCCAAGGGCGTGCCCGAGATGCGCGTGGTGTTCAGCCACGCATTGCGCAACGCGGTTTTGCCGATTCTGACGGTGGCGGGCCTGCAATTCGGCAATCTGGTGTCGGGGGCCTTGCTGGTTGAAACGGTGTTCAACTGGCCCGGCATGGGGCGGCTGGCCTTTGATTCCATCCTCAGGCGGGACTACCCGACCGTGATGGGCGTGCTGGTGATCGGCTCGGCCATGGTGGTTGTGGCCAATATCATCACCGACCTCAGCTATCGGCTGGCAGATCCCAGAATCAGAACCGGAGGGTCGCGGCGATGAGCAACCTTACAGAACCCACCGCCCCCAAGGCGGTATCGCCGCTGGGCGAAGCCTGGCGGATGTTCCGGCGCAACAAACCCGCGCTGGCCGGGGTGTTCATGCTGACCTGCATTATTACTTTCGTCTTTTACGGCCTGTTGTTCGGGGGCGATCCATACGAGATCGTCTGGGCGCCGCACACCTATCCGGGTGAGGAAGGGTTCGTTTTCGGCACCGATTATCTGGGTCGAAACCTGTTGACCGGGCTGCTGAACGGCGGCGGGCCGACTTTGGCGGTCGGGGCCGCGGCCGCGGCTTTGTCGGTGTTCATCGGCATATCGCTTGGCGCCATGGCGGGGTATTTCGGCGGGTGGGTCGACACGCTTTTGATGCGCATCACCGAGTTTTTTCAGGTTTTGCCGGCTCTGTTGTTCGCCATGGTGCTGGTCACCCTGTTTTCGCCCAGCCTGACCACGATTTCCTTTGCCATCGGTGTGGTGATGTGGCCGCAGACCGCGCGCCTGACGCGGGCCGAGTTCCTGAAGATCCGCGAGCTTGAATATGTCACCGCCGCCCGGGCAATCGGGGCCAAGGACGGGCGCATCATGTGGCGGGTGATCCTGCCCAATGCGTTGCCGCCCTTGATTGTGTCGGCCACTCTGACCGTCGGTGTCGCGATTCTGTTTGAGGCGGGCCTGTCGTTTCTGGGGCTGGGTGACCCCAATGTCATGTCCTGGGGGCTGATGATCGGGGCGAACCGGGAATATATCCTCAGCGCCTGGTGGCCGGTGACCTTTCCGGGGCTGGCCATTTTCCTGACGGTGTTCGCGGTCAGCCTGATCGGCGACGGCCTGAACGACGCATTCAACCCCAAACTGCGGGAGCGTTGATATGGCCGCCTTGCTGGAAGTAACGGATCTGAAGGTGGAATTCGCTACCCGCTACGGCACGGTCACGGCGCTGGACGGGGTTTCCTTCACATTGGGCGAGGGCGAAACCCTGGGCGTGGTCGGCGAAAGCGGCTGTGGCAAGTCGATCACCGCGCTGGCGGTGATGGGCCTGATCCCGATGCCGCCGGGACGGATCGCCGGCGGGTCGATCAAATTCAACGGCGAAGAACTGATCGGCGCACCGGAAAGCCGGATGCGCCGCCTGCGCGGTGCCGAAATCGGGATGATCTTTCAGGAACCGATGACCTCGCTCAATCCGGTGTTTCGCGTGGGCGACCAGATTGCCGAGGCGATCCTTTTGCACCAGGGTGGCAGCAAGGAAGCGGCCCGCCAACAGGCCGTCGCCCTGCTGAAAACCGTCGGTATCCCTGAACCGGAACGCCGGGCCATGGCCTATCCGCACGAACTGTCCGGCGGGATGCGCCAGCGGGTGATGATCGCCATCGCGATTTCCTGCCGGCCGAAAGTGCTGATCGCGGATGAGCCGACCACGGCGCTGGATGTCACGGTACAGGCGCAGATTTTCGATCTGATGCGCAAGATTCAGGAAGAATTCGGCGTGGCCATCATCATGATCACACATGACATGGGCGCGATCAGCGAAATGGCCGACCGGGTGGCGGTGATGTATGCCGGCAAAATGATCGAGGAGGGCGTGGCCGATGCCATTCTCGACAGTCCGGGCCATCCTTATACCAAGGGCCTGATCGGCTGTATCCCGGTGCTGGACCCCGAGGTTGCCCTGTCAGACCGCCCGCGTCCGCTTGCGGAAATTCCGGGCGTGGTGCCGCCGTTGCACCTGTTGGGCAAGGGCTGTGCATTTGCCGCGCGGTGCAGCGAAGTGCATGACGCCTGCAAGACCGCGCCGGCATTGATCGGGGCGGGGCACAGCGTGGCCTGTCATGCCTATGCCGAGGGGGGGCGTTAAGATGGACCAGGCAACCCCCTTGCTGGACGTTCGCAATCTGTCGGTGCGGTTTCAGATGCCCAGCGGCCTGTTTCAGCCCAAGCGGTATTTGCATGCGGTCAGGGATGTCTCTTTTGCCGTGGCCAAGGGGCGCACTTTGGGGCTGGTCGGGGAAAGCGGATCGGGTAAAACCACCACCGCCATGGCCGCAATCCGGCTGGCGCCGTCGTTTCAGGGCGTGGTCAATTTCCACGGCAAGGACTTGCTGACGCTTCAGGCCGAGGAAATGCGGCAGGAACGGCGCAATTTGCAGGTGATTTTTCAGGACCCCTATTCCTCGCTCAACCCGCGCGACCGGGTCGGGGCGATTGTGCGCGAACCGCTGGATCTGCTGGAAATCGGCACCCCGGCCGAGCGCGAGGCGCGGGTGCAGGAACTGTTCGGCCTGGTCGGGCTGCGGCCCGATCAGATGTCGCTGTTCCCGCATCAGTTTTCCGGCGGACAGCGGCAGCGCATTTCCATTGCAAGGGCGCTGGCGACCAATCCCGGTCTGATCGTCTGTGACGAGCCGGTTTCGGCACTGGATGTGGCCATTCAGGCGCAAATCCTGAACCTCTTGCGCAAATTGCAGGACGAGTTGGGCCTGTCCTATCTGTTCATCAGCCATGATCTTGGTGTCGTGCAGTTCATCTGTGACGACATCGCGGTGATGTATCTGGGGCAGATCGTGGAATATGCCAGCCGCAAGGAGATTTTCGCGACACCCCGGCATCCCTATACGCGGGCGCTGCTGGATTCAGCACCGTCCCTGGGGCGGCGCAAATCGGCAGGCTACAAGCGGCAGGCGGCGGTGGCCGGTGATCCGCCCAGCCCGGTCAATATCCCGCCGGGTTGCGCCTTTGCCGGACGTTGTCCTAAGGTTCAGGCGCGCTGCCGCAGCGAACGTCCGGTG